>NZ_JBSHAM010000068.1:0-44562 GCF_053611505.1 Amycolatopsis sp. NPDC054798
GGTGTTGGTCAAGGCAGCCTTCCCGCCTTGACCAACACCCTCCGCGCGTAGTCACACACTCGGGCTTCGGAGTGCCCCAACGCAACACTCGCTCAAGCAACCCGAAGCAGTCCGGGCTCAAGGCCGAGGCCCCACCACCTCAACCCCGTCCCGCACCGTAATCGCCATCGCCGGACAAGAATCCGCCGCGTCCAGCACCGTCTCGTCCGGCTCCACACTCTCCGAGACAGCCCGGGCAGTAGCCCCCTCCAGCACAAACCTCTCCGGCAGCAGAGACGCGCACATCCCGCTCCCGATACAAGTCCCCTCGTCGACCTCGACCTTCCAGGTCATCCGTCACCACCCAATCGGCATCGACCGCGGCCCGCGGACCAGCATCTGCGTCTTCCACTCGATATCACCAGCCAGCCGCAGCCCCGGCAACTCCCGGGTCAGCGCCCGCAGCGCCTCCTGCAGCTCCAGCCGCGCGAGCGGAGCGCCAAGACAATGGTGCACCCCGTGCCCGAACCCCAGGTGATGGTTGTCCCCGCGGTCCAGCACGAGCCGGTCCGCGGTACCGAACTGCAACCGGTCCCGATTCGCCGCGCCAATCGCCACCAGCACCGGTTCTCCCTTGCGCACCAGGACATCCCCGACTTCGACGTCCTCAGTCGCATACCGGGCAAACCCCGCACCAGCACCGAGCGGCACGAAACGAAGCAGCTCCTCGACCGCGGTCGGGATCAGTGACGGATCCGCACACAGCCGCTCCCAGTGTTCACGCTGGTCCAACAGCGCGTACACGAAGTTCGGGATCTGACTAGCAGTCGTCTCGTGACCAGCGACCAGAATCCCGACGCACAGATCCACCAGCTCCAGCTCCGTGAGCCGATCCCGGACGTCGCGCGCCTCGATGAGCGCGGTCATCAGGTCGTCCTGCGGCTGGGCGCGGTGCTCGGCGATCAAGCCAGCCATGTACGCGCGCAGCTCCTCGCGGCTGCGTTCCGACTCCTCCGGCGTCAGCCGCGTAGTCGACAACGCCGCGTCGCTCCACTCGCGGAACTGCGGCCGGTCCCCCACCGGGACCCCGAGCAGTTCGCAGATCACCGCGACCGGGATCGGCAGCGCGTACAGATCGACCAGGTCAGCCGGTTGCCCGTGCTCCCGCATCTGGTCGATCAGCTCGTTCGCCAGCCGCGCGACCCGCGGCCGCAGCTCCTCGACCCGCCGCGCGGTGAACGCCTTCGCGACGAGCGTGCGCAGCCGGGTGTGGTCGGGCGGATCCATCGACAGGATGCCGCCCGGACGCCGGTACTCCGACATCCTCGGTTCGTCGCTTTCCTGCGCCAGCGCACGGGAAAACCGCCGGTCCCCGAGCACGAGGCGGGCGTCGGCGTAGCGGGTGGCGAGCCAGGCGGCCTCGCCGTGCGGCATCTGGACGCGAATCATCCCGGCGTTCTCGCGGGCGGCGGTGTAGGCCTCGTTGAGCGCGAGGCCCGCCTCCTCGTTGAACGGGTAGGCGAGCGGTTCGGTGTGCGTGGTGGTCATGCCAACGACTCCCCGGATCCCTTTGTAAGCAGGTGCTTACATGCCTACACCCGGGGTCGGCCGCTCGTCAATCCGCCAGGAGCTTCCGGAAGGCCGCGGGACCCCTGTTGCGTGCCTCCTGCTGTCGCGTTGACCGCACCGCCCGCGAGCCGAGTTGCCGCCGGCGTGCTCGCCGATCGTCCGTCCGCTCTTCCGCCCGGACAGGTCCTTCCCGGCTGGCACTAGGTTCACCATGAGATCGGGCGCAGGTTTCCTGGCACCGTTCTCATGCGGTGTCCTAGCGTCGTGCCATGACGATTCCAGCCGGGCTGAGACGCACGGTCCTCCGGGCGCGGCGGGACACCGGCTTTCTCGCCGCTGGCGTGCTGCCGCACCTGGCGCTGGCCCCCGTGTGGGCGTGGGCGGCGGCGACTGCCGCCAGGACGGGGAACTGGCTCCTCGCGGTTTCCGTGTCGGCCGCCTTGGTCGTGCTCGGCGCCCCGGCGCTGACGGCCGTTCAGCGGGCTCGCTGCCGGGTGCTCATCGGGGTGGACGTCCCCCGGTTCGCCCCCGCCGCGCCGGAACAGCGGACGTGGGCTTCGGCCGCCCGGCGGCTCGCGGCGACGCGGCCTTGGCGCAAGATCGGCTACCACCTCCTGGCGGGCCCGCCGCTCGCGCTGCTGGAATTGCTGGTGCTCGCGGTGGCGGCGGCGGGCCTGGCGGGCGTTTCCGGCTACGCCTGGTCCTGGGCGCTGCCGACCGGAATCCGCCAGGACTGGTTCGGCTACGCGACCGAGCAGCCGGGTTACACCGCGGCGGGGCTCCTCTTCTTGTGCGCCCTCCCCTGGACCGCGCGGGCAGCGGCCCGGGCCGAGGCGCGGCTGGCCTCGGCCCTGCTCGGGCCCAGCCGGGCGCAGCGGCTCCAGGAGCGGGTGGATCAGCTGGCCGTGAGCCGGACCGGCTTGATCGAGGCCGTCGACGCGGAGCGCCGCCGGATCGAGCGCGATCTGCACGACGGAGCCCAGCAGCGGTTAGTGTCCCTCGCGGTCAACCTGGGTCTGGCCATCGCCACCCGCCCGGACCTGCCGAGCGATGCCCGCGAGGTGCTCGCGAAAGCGCACGCCGAGGCGAAAGAAGCGATCGCCGAACTCAATGACCTGGTACGGGGGCTGCACCCGGCCGTGCTCGAAGACCGGGGGCTGGACGCGGCGTTGTCCGGGCTGGCCGCCCGCACGCCCCTGCCGGTGCGGCTGCGGGTCAATCTGGAGGAGAGGGTTTCGCCTGCCGTGGAGTCAGTCGCGTACTTCGTGATCTCCGAGGCGCTGGCCAATGCGACGAAGCACGCCAACGCGATGCGCGCGGAGGTGATAGTCCGTCAGGTCGGCGAGGTGCTGCGAGTGCGCGTTACCGACGACGGGCTGGGCGGCGCCGACGCCGCCGCCGGCACGGGCCTGACCGGGCTGGCCAAGCGAGTCGGCTCCCTCGACGGGGCCTTCCGCGTCAGCAGCCCCGCCGGCGGGCCCACCACCGTCGCCGCGGAGCTGCCGTGCGCGCGGTGATCGCCGAGGATTCGGTGTTGTTGCGGGTCGGCCTGACCAAGGTGCTGGAGACGGCCGGGTTCGAGGTCGCCGCGGAAGCGGGCGACGCGGAGGGGCTGTTGGCGGCGGTGGCGGAGCACCGGCCCGGGCTCGCCTTGATCGACGTCCGGATGCCGCCCGGCTTCACCGACGAGGGGGTGCGGGCGGCGTTGGAGATCCGCCGGCGCTGGCCGGGGACGCCGGTGGTGCTGCTTTCGCAGTACGTGGAGGAGCGGTACGCGGCCGACCTGCTGTCCGCGAACACCAGCGGGGTGGGCTACCTGCTCAAGCAGCGGGTCGCCGATGTCGCCGACTTCGTGGCGGCGGTCCGGCGCGTGGCGGACGGGGGCACGGCCCTGGACCCGCAGGTCGTCGCCCAGTTGCTCCTGCGGCGCGACAGCGACCCGCTCGCGCGGCTGACCCCCCGCGAACGGGAGGTGCTCGGCCTGATGGCCGAGGGCCGCTCCAACGCAGGCATCGCGCAGGCGCTGGTGGTCAGCGAGAGCGCCGTGGCGAAGCACATCAACAACATCTTCGCCAAGCTCGACCTGCCCGTGGCCGACGCGGACCACCGCCGCGTCCTGGCCGTGCTGCGGTTCCTCGGAGCGCCCCGGGCCTGACCTTCCCGGCTGTGAGCACGATCCACGGCCAGGGCGCCAGGCAGTCGCGACAGTCCGGGGACTTCCCGAAGCGGCCCGGACCGCCGGCGCCGGGCACGTCACGAGCCCTTCCGCTCAGCAGCCCGCCGAGGCAAGGCCCGGGTCGCGAGAACCGCGCAGGCCACCGCCAGCGGCAACTCGGCGAAGACCGCCATCAGGACCGCCAGCTTGAAGTCCGGACCCGGGGCAGCCGTCATCGTGTCGAACCAGGCGTCGGCCAGCAGCAGGGCCGAGGTCGCGGCGGAGGTCAGGCAGGCCCGGCGGTCGCCGCGCCGGAGGAGCAGTCCGGTGCAGAGCAGGCCGAGCGCCTCGAAGCTGTCCAGGCCCGTCCATGTCCAGGCCCAGTGCGAGGCTTGAGCGGTGGCCGGCAGTTCGGTGTGCAGGAAGACCAGCCACGGAATCATCGCCAGCCCGAGCACGGCGAGGGCCGTGGCCGCGCGGCGAAGCAGCAGGGGGAACGCCGAAACGGCCGCGGCATTCGGAAGGACCCGCTGGACACCGCTCGCCATGACACCCGACTCCCTCCGGTGCCCGCCTCTCGGGCACGACATCAGCATGTCGTTCGCGAGGCGCCGAGGCAGTAACGCTCTTATCCGGCTTGACGGTGGCAGTGGGTACACCTTCCGCATCCGGCGGCACTGCGAGGGCTGCCGCGTCTCTCCGCGGGGTCGAAGGTCACCGGCTGCCCGTTAGGCCATAACCGGTTCCCGAACGACCCGCCCGCAGTGGCGTTCCCGATAGCGTGGACCGCATGCTGGATTACGGCCTGGATTTGTCCGATGTGCCCCGCGAAGCCGCGTTGCCGGATTTGCTCGCCGAGGGCGACGATCTCGACGCGGTCGTGTCCGCGGAACCCGACTGGTCGAGACCGACCCCGGCCGAGGGCTGGACGATCGGCCACCAGATCGCGCATCTCGCGGCGGCCGACGCGAACGTTCTCCTCGCCATCCGGACCCCGGAGAAGTTCGCCGCGGTCCTCGGCGAAAACGCCGACGCCGTCGCGGCCGAGGGAGCCGCCCGCCCCCGTTCGGAACTGCTGGACCGGTGGCGCGCCGGCCGGGCCGAAGTGGCGGCGGTGCTTGGCGAGATTCCGCTGGACCAGGCGTTTCCGTGGTACGGCTCGCAGGCCACCGCGACGCTCCTGGTGCCGCTTCGGCTGATGGAAACCTGGGCGCACGGACAGGACATCTTCGACACCGTTGGCGTCGAACACCGCCCGACCGACCGGCTCAAGCACCTCGCCGCACTGGGCGTAGCCGGACGCGGTCTCGCGTTCTACGCCGCCGGAAAGCCGCTGCCGACCGAGCCGATCCGGGTCGAGCTGACCGGCCCCGACGGCACCGTCTGGGGTTGGGGTCCGGACGACGCCGCACAACGGATCCGGGGCAGCGCAAGGGATTTCTGCCTCCGCATCACCCAGCGCCGCGCTCTGGACGAAACCGGGCTGGCCGCAATCGGCGAGGACGCGAAGACGTGGCTGGAGAACGCCCGGGTCTTCCTCTAACGACGTTTGGGCCGCAGCAACGCGACGCCCACTGTCAGCGCGCTCGTCGACGCCACGTGGATCGCCAGCGCTTTCCGGTTCGGTGCCCACACCCCGGTCGTCGGCCCGCCGGACCACATCGCCGCCACGAAACCGCCTGCGGCACAAGCCATCGCCCGCCACAGTGCCGGCGAGCGGTCTCGTCCGGCCGCCAAACCGGTGCCCACCGCGCCGAAAGCGCCTGCGGTGATTAATACTTCGCGCGCCATGTGGTACTGCACGTGGCCTTCGCCGTGGCGGACCTCCGGTGCACGGTAGGTCGGGTCGGTGATGTGCGTGACCGTCTGCCACACCGACGGCACCGCGGCAGCCACGCCCGCCACCACGGCCGCCGCGCCAAGGGTTTCCCGCTTCATTGCTCGTCCTTTCCCTTGAGGTGGTGCGAAACCCGCCGCAGCGCGTCGTTCACCACTTCGATGGTTTCCGGGTCGAGAGCCTTCGCGATTTCGCGTTCGATCTCCGTCTTGAGTCCGAACGACGCGAGCGCCCGCCGTTTGCCCTCCTCGGTGAGGGACACAAGCACCGAGCGCCGGTCGCCGGGGTCTTTGTCGCGGCGGACCCAGCCGCGTGCTTCCAGCCGGGTGATCCGGTGCGTGACCGAACCGGAGGTCAGCTCGACCGCGGCCATCACCTGCCCCGGCGTCAGCCGGTGTTCGGGCGCGCGCTTGAGCGCGGCGAGCATTTCCAGCTCCCACAACTCGATCCCGTGCGCGGACAGCTCGCGGCGCATCGCCAGTTCCAGCTGGTGCGCGACCCGCCGCAGCCGGTAGGACAGCGATTTCGCGCCTAGCACGCTTTCGTCGCCACCGCCGCGCCGGACGGCGTCCACCAGGTCGTCGACCGCGTCCCGCGGGGCTGCGTTCACCGGCACGGCCCTTTCTCTCGACATCAAGACAGTGCGAGAATACCTTGACGTCAAGAGAGTTCGCCAGACGAGCATCCACCAAGGGGGAACCATGGAGATCGAGGTCGCGGTGATCGGAGCCGGGCCGGTGGGCATGGCGGCAGCCGCTTTTCTGCACCAGGCCGGCGTCGCGGTCCGCGTTTTCGAAGCAGATCCGGAGCGCGCGGGGCAATCGAGGGCGACGACGATCCACCCGCGCACCCTGGAAATTTTCGATGCGGTCCCGGACGAGCAGGGTTCGCTGGCCGCACGCCTGGTCGCGGCCGGAAAACCGGTGCCCGCCACGCATTTCGCGGCGCTGCCGAACCGGTTGAGCTACGCCGGGCTCGACACCTCGTTCCCTTTCCTGCTCCTGCTGCCGCAGCCGGAGACCGAGCGGCTGCTCGCCGAGCATCTCGCCGAACAGGGCGTCGTGATCGAGCCGGGATGGAAACTCGCCGACCTGACACAGGACGAGCACGGCGTCACCATCGTCTCGGAAACCGGCGACACCCGGCGCGCCGGCTACGTCGTGGGCGCGGACGGCGCACACAGCGCGACCCGGCACGCCCTCGGCCTCGCCTTCCCCGGAACACCCGCGTCCATCATGGGTTTCCTCGCCGACGTCCGCCTGGAACGCCCGCCGGCGCAGCCGCACAATTGGAACTTCGAACGCGGTTCCTACAACGTGTTTCCGATGCCCGGCGGCATTTACCGCATTTTCGGCCACGAACCCGGCGACACTGGCCTCACCCCGGAGGAAGCCGCGCGCCGCCAGGCCCGGATCCCCGGCGAAGCCGAAATCCGGGAGAAACTCAAACGGCTCGCCGACGACGATTTCGGCATCACCGAAGTGCTCTGGGCCTCGCAGGCCGGCGACGCCACGCGGCACGTCGAGCAGTATCGCGCCGGCCGGGTGTTCCTCGCCGGAGACGCCGCGCACGTCCACCTTCCGGCGGGCGGGCAGGGCCTCAACGTCGGCGTCCAGGACGCGGCGAACCTCGCGTGGAAGCTCGCTGCGGAGATCCAGGGCCGCGCGCCCCGGCGGATCATCGACGGCCCGCAGTCCTACGACGCCGAACGTCGCCCGATCGCGGCCAAGCTCGCGGCGAACACTCTCGCCCAGTCCGCGCTCATGGTCACCTTCACTCCGGGCGGGAAAGCGTTGCGGGACTTGATGTCCGACCTCATCGGCCGCGACGGCGACACCGCGGACGAACTGCGCGGCTGGCTGTCCGGGCTGGATGTTTCCTACGCCGAAGACGGCGGCCTCGTCGGCCGTCGCGTGCCCAACCTCCCGCTCGCCGACGGCCGCACCCTCCATCGAGCACTGCGGCCGGACCGTCTCACGCTCGTCGCTTTCGGCGACACAGCCGTCCCGAAGCAAGAGAACGTCGTGCGCTCAACCCGAGATTGGCACGATCTGGCCGCCGTCCTCGTCCGCCCGGACGGTTACGCCGCCGAAGTGTGGACCGAGGGAGAAGAGATCACCATCGGCTGGACGGAGCACTGAATGGGAGCCGATACCGCGCGAGGGCGGTTGGGCATTCTCGCGATCCTGTGCTCCAGCATTCTCGTCGTCGCGATGGACAACACCATCGTCAACGTCGCGCTCCCGGTCATCCGCACCGAACTCGGCGCGTCGATCAATGGTCTGCAATGGACGATCGACGCTTACACGCTCGTGATCGCGTGCTTCCTGATGCTCGGCGGCGCCACCGGAGACCGGTTGGGGCGCAAGCGAACCTTTCAAGCCGGGTTGGTCCTTTTCGGACTCGGCTCGCTGCTGTGCAGCGTGGCCCCGTCGATCGGCTGGCTGGTCGCCGCGCGGATCGTGCAGGCGCTCGGCGGCGCGATGCTGAACCCGGTCGCGATGTCGATCATCACGAACGTTTTCGCCGACCCCGGCGAGCGGGCGCGGGCGATCGGCGTGTGGGGGTCGATCGTCGGGATCTCGCTCGGCGTCGGCCCGGTGCTCGGCGGCGCGCTCACCGAGAGCGTCGGCTGGCGAGCGATTTTCTGGGTCAACGTCCCGGTGGTCCTCGCCGCGCTCGTGCTCACCGCGCGCTACGTGCCGGAATCGCACGCGCCGCGGCCGCGCCGGCCGGATCCGATCGGGCAGGCGCTGGTCGTAGTGCTGCTCGGTTCGGTGGTCACCGCGGCGATCGAGGGCCAGCGGCTCGGCTGGGGTTCGCCGCTGATCGTCAGCCTCGCCGGGCTCGGCGTGCTCGCTCTGCTCGCGCTGGTCCGCTGGGAAATCCGCCGCCGGGAACCGCTGGTCGAACTGCGGTTCTTCCGGAGCGTGCCGTTCTCGTCGGCCACGGTCAGCGCCGTGTGCGGGCTCGCCGCGTTCGGCACGTTCCTCTTCCTTTCGCCGCTGTACCTGCAGGACGTGCGCGGGCTGTCGACGCTGCAATCCGGTCTGATGCTGCTGCCGACCGCCGTGGGCGTGACGATCGCCGCGCCGCTGTCCGGTCGTCTCGTCGCCACTCGCGGGGCGCGGATTCCACTGCTGACCGCTGGGATCTCAATGACCGTCGTTGCCGTCTTGCTGACCACCGCGTCCGCCACCACTCCACTGTGGTTGCTCGCGCTCTCCTACGGCGTGTTCGGCTTGGGCTTCGGGCTGCTGAACCCGCCGATCACCAACGCCGCGGTCAGCGGCATGCCGCGTTCCCAGGCCGGGGTCGCCGCTGCGGTCGCGTCCACTTCCCGGCAGGTCGGACAGGCCCTCGGCGTCGCTGTCGCGGGCACGATCCTCGCCGCCGCGGCCACCCCGCTGACCGGTTACGCCGCCGCCTGGTGGGCCGTCGCGGGCGGCACGACGCTCATCACCGTGCTCGCCGTCCTCGCCACCACCGCGCGGGCGCGCGCAGGGGCCGAACGGGTCGCCCGCCGTTTCGCCGACGAGCCGATCGCCGAACCGGTCTAACCGGGGCAGGGTGAATCGGGCAGAACTGTGGTCCTTCCGTCGCCTATCCGGCTGGACCGCCCCGCGGCGGCGCGGGCGTCTCCAGAGTGGAATATGCCCGCACCGTCGGAGGAAAGGCACCATCCGCATGCCGCACTCGCCCGAGACCCCGGCCCTCCCGACCACTCACACCCCAGCTCTCCCGACCGCCCGCCCAGCGGACTGCCCGTTCGATCCGCCTGCCGAATACGCCGAGCTGCGGGAGACCGCGCCGGTGTCGCGGATCCGCTGCCCGGCCGGGTTCGACACCTGGCTGGTCACCCGCTACGACGACGTCCGCGCCGTGCTCGCCGACCCGGCGCTCAGCTCGCGCGGAGCCTCGTCGGCGCACGTCAAAGCCGATCTGGACCCCTACGCCGAGGTCGACCCGGGTTCGATCATCCAGCTCGACGGCGCGGAGCATTCCCGGCTGCGCAAGATGGTCGTCGCCGAGTTCACCGTCCGGCGGGTGGAGCGGCTGCGCGACTACGTCCGCGAGCAGGTCGGCCGGCACCTCGACGCGATGCTAGCCAAACCCGGCCGCGCCGACCTGGTGCAGGACTTCGCGTTGCCGATCCCGTCGCTGGCGATCTGCGAACTGCTCGGCGTCCCGTACGCCGACCGAAAGCTGTTCCAGCGCCAGAGCAGCCTGCTCGTCAGCACCGACCAGGACGGCGACACCACGCAGCAGGCGTACCACGAACTGGCGGGCTACCTCGGGAAACTGTTCGCCGGCAAACAGCAGGCGCCGCAGGACGACCTGTTCAGCAGGCTCATCGTCCGGGCCGAGGCGTCCGGGGAACCGCTCGATCTGGACGAGCTGATCATGCTCGGCCTCAGCCTCCTGGTCGCCGGCCACGAAACGACCGCCAACATGATCGCGCTCGGTGCTCTCTTGCTGCTGGACCACCCGGACCAGCGTGCGCAGGCCCTCGCCGACCCGCAGCGCGCGGTGGAAGAACTGCTGCGCTACCTGTCGGTCGTGCAGTTCGGGGTGCTGCGGTACGCCACCGAAGAGGTCAAGGTCGGCGGCCAGACGATCGCCGCGGGTGACTGGCTGATCGCCGCGCTGAACTCCGCCAACCGCGACGAGGACCGTTATCCGCACGCCGACCGGCTGGACTTCACCCGCGAATCGCCGCGTACCCACGTCGCCTTCGGATTCGGCGCGCACCAGTGCATCGGCCAGCAGCTCGCGCGGGTGGAAATGCAGGAAGCGCTGACCGAGTTGTTCCGCCGTGTGCCGGACCTGCGGCTGGCCGTGCCCAAGGAATCGCTGGTGTATAAGCACAACACGCTCGTCTACGGCCCCGAGGAGCTGCCGGTCGCCTGGTCTGCGTAGTTCGTCCGGCCGAGCCGCGTCCAGTCGGGTTAACCTCGTCGCGCACACCAGCGCACACCAGGGGGACCGAATGGACGCGGACCAGCCTTCGCGCAAACGCGACGCGACGGCGACGAAAGCCGCGCTGCTGGACGCCGCGGCCGAGCTGTTCGCCGATCGCGGCTTCGACCGCACCACGGTGCGCGACATCGCGAACCGCGCGGGCGTCAACCAGGCACTGCTGTTCCGGTACTTCGGCAGCAAGGACGCGTTGTTCGAACACGTGATGGCGCGCGGCGGCTTGGCCCAGGTCGAGACGACCCCGCCGGAACAGCTGTTCTCCGCGGCGCTGCGGAGCCTCCTCGAACGCGGCGATTCGGCGTCCCGCTCCATCGAGACCTATCTGCGGTCCTCGGGCACCGATCGCGCCGACGAGGCTCTGCGCGCACAGCTCGACGCCGAGTACACCCGCGCGCTGTCCGGGCTCACCGACGAACCGGACGCCGAACTGCGCGCCGACCTCGCGATGGCCTGGCTGCTCGGCATCGGGCTGGTCCGCTCGATCACCCGCAAGGAACCGCTCGCCACCGCGCCCGCCGACGAGATCGAACGGCTCATCGGACCGGCCGTGCGCACCCTGCTCGAACGCAGCCGGTAATTCGCTACTCAGTGCCGAGCGACGTGGCTACCGTCGGCGCATGTTCCCGCCCGCTGCCACCGTGGCCGAGTTCGAGCAGCTGACCCGCGAAGGCCTGCTGCCCGCGGTCCGAGATCTCCTCTGGACGCTCGGCGAGCCCGGCGAACCCGTGCCCTTCGCCGACGGTTCGCTGCCGGTGTACGCCGTCGGCGACCAGCTCGTCCTGAAGCTCTATCCGCCGGTGTATCTCAGCGAACTGACCACCGAACGCACCATGCTGGAGGTCCTGCACGGCAAGCTCCCCGTTCCGACCCCGGGCGTCGTGCACGCCGGAACGCGCGACGGCTGGGGGTACGTCGTGATGGAACGGCTTGCCGGGCGCACGCTCAAGCAGATCTGGCCGGAACTGTCCACAGCGGACAAGCTCGCCCTCGCCCCGAAGATCGGCGAGACACTGTCCGCACTGCACTCCGTGCGCGACCCGGCGCTGTCCGTGCTCGCTCCAGCGGACTGGACCGCGTTCCTTGCCGGGCAGCGCGAAAAGCTGGTCGACCACCATCGCAAGACGGCGTTGGACGAACACTGGCTCGCCCAGCTGCCGGAGTTCGTCGACGCGGTCGAGCTGGGAACGCCGGAAACCGTCCCGTTGCACACCGAAGTCATGCGCGACCATCTGATGGCCGTGCGCGACGGGGAGAAGTGGCGCTTGACCGGCCTGTTCGATTTCGAACCGGCGATGCGCGGCGCGCCGGAATACGAGTTCGCCGCGGTGGGCTTGTTCGTTTCCGGCGGCGACCCGGCCTTTTTGCGGCGGCTTCTGCTCGCTTACGGTTACCGCGGCGGCGACCTCGGCCGGGACTTCTCCCGCCGGTGCCTCGCCTACACGCTTCTGCACGTGTACAGCAATTTCCGCTGGTATCTTAGCGTCCTCCCGGCACCCCCGGAACCGACTTTCGGCTCCCTCGCCGACACGTGGTGGGGCACCTGAGGGGTACCCCGGAATCACCCCGCGACATACCCCCGTAAAAAGGAGTGAAATACGCGACAATCCGGCAATCGCGACGGACACTGGAACTGTTCCCGGGTATGCCAGTACCGGGACAGAAGGAGGAACCGCCGTGACTGCCGAGTTGAACCATCGGGAGCGGGCAACCCTGCGTGCCGTCGCCGAGGGGCACGCGGAGATCAGCTGCAGCTGCGAACCGGACCTGTTCGTCGACGGGCTGAGCTGCTGCGACCAGGGCACGGTCCGCGATCTCGTCCGCAAGGGGCTGATCGAGCCCGCCGAGAACGGGGCGTGCGGCGCGCGGGTGCGCGCGGTGCTCACCGAAGCCGGTGCGCGCGCGTTGCACGGAAAGCCGGTCGCCGCTTGATCTTCCGCGCCTGAGCACGCCCGAGACAAGGCGCCGCTACCCGCGCACCCACTCCTCGCCCAGCTCGGCCGCGACCGCCTCGCCGCCGGTGAGGTCGGCCAGCCAGCCGCTGAATCGTTCTTCCTCGCCGGGAGCCAGCCCGACCTCGAAGTGCGCCGCCGCCTCGAACCGCGTCTCGCGCAGCACGTACGGCGAGGCGCGGAGATCGTTTTCGAAGCGGCCGGCGCGGGCGTAGTCCATCGTTACGTCGAACAGCCGCAGCCGCCGGTACTCCACCAGGCCGACCGCGTCGAGCGCGTCCGACACCGCCTGCCCGTACGCCCGGATCAACCCGCCCGCGCCGAGCAGCACGCCGCCGAAATGCCGTGACACCACCGCGACCGTGTCGGTGACTTCCCGGCGGCGCAACACCTCCAGCATCGGCACCCCGGCCGTTCCGGCGGGCTCGCCGTCGTCGCTCGAACGCTGGGTGCGCCCGTCCGGGCCGAGGACGAACGCGTGACAGTGGTGCCGGGCCGCGGGTTCGGCGCGGCGGCGGCCGGAAATGATCTCCCGGGCGGCCGCTTCGTCCGCGACCGGGGCGAGCGCGCACAGGAACCGTGAACGCCGTATTTCAATCTCGTGCATCCCGGCCACTGCCACGGACAGATAACGATCAGTCATCGGCGCTCACCCTCATGACCACCAGTCAACCAGCGGCGAGAGCGGGGTTGACAGCGGGAGGGCAGGCAGGTTTACGCAGGTCAGCACCATTGCTGACCGCCTGTCGGGAGAGACGGCCCGACATATGGGAGTACCCCGGAAGGCGTCAACGTATGCGTGGCCTTTCCCACGAGAGCGCGATGACGTATGTCGATCACAGCGAATTCACACTATCGTCATAAGACCCGGCGAACCCGGGAGTCACCACCACGCGCCCCGGAAGGCCCCCACCACCCAGGCCGACCGACCCCGGCGCGTGTGCCTGTACAGCGACGTGCAGAACCTTTTTCCGCCGCCCATCGCCGTGCGGTGACAAACCATCCGGCACCCGGCCCGGTCCTCGACCGGCCGCGGTCAGCCACGCATCGCGACGCAGTGCCGCGCCTCGCGAGTGCGAAGGCACCGGATGGTTTCCCTTCTCGACTGACCATCGCGGTTTCGGACCACTTCGTTAACCGGTTCAGTGATGAACCCCCTCCGGAGCGAAAGAAACCGCGCCAACGCCTTGGGAGGCGGCCAGCCGTGACCCACCGTTCGAGCACCCCGGCCACTGACGGCCTCTACGACCCCGCTTACGAGCACGATGCCTGCGGGGTGGCGTTCGTCGCGGACCTGACCGGTCGCCGAGACCATCAGATCGTGGCGAAAGCCCTTGTCGCGCTGAAGAACCTGGAACATCGCGGGGCACGCGGGGCAGAACCGGACACCGGGGACGGCGCGGGCCTGCTCATCCAGGTGCCCGACGCTTTCTACCGCGAGGTCGCCGGGTTCGAACTGCCGCCCGAAGGCAGTTACGCCGTCGGCACCGCGTTCCTGCCGCAGGACGCCAAACGCCGCGGCCGCGCCATGACCACCATCGAGCGGATCGCCGCCGAGGAGGACATGCGCGTGGTGGGCTGGCGCGAATTGCCGGTCGACACCGCGCACTGCGGCCCGACCGCGGCGCAGACCATGCCGCACTTCACCCAGCTGTTCCTGGCCGGGCGCAAGAACAATCTCGACGGCCTCGCGCTCGAGCGCGCCGCCTTCTGCGTGCGCAAGCGCGCTGAACACGAACTGGTCGAGGACGACGTGTACTTCCCGTCGCTGTCCTCGCGCACGATCGTCTACAAGGGAATGCTGACCGAGCCGCAGGTCGAGAAGTTCTTCCTCGACCTCGCCGACGAGCGCGTGACGAGCGCCATCGGCCTGGTGCACTCCCGCTTCTCCACCAACACTTTCCCGTCGTGGCCGCTCGCGCACCCGTACCGCTACGTGGCGCACAACGGCGAGATCAACACGCTCAAGGGCAACCGCAACTGGATGGACGCCCGCGAGGCGCTGCTGGAGACCGACCTGATCCCGGGCGACCTCAAGCGGATCTACCCGGTCATCACCCGCGGCGCGAGCGATTCGGCGTCCTTCGACGAGGTGCTGGAGCTGCTGCACCTCGGCGGGCGGTCGCTGCCGCATTCGGTGCTGATGATGATCCCGGAGGCCTGGGAGAACCATCAGGAAATGGACCCCGCGCGCCGGGCGTTCTACGAATTCCACTCCACGCTCATGGAGCCGTGGGACGGCCCGGCGCTGGTGGCGTTCACCGACGGCGCGCAGATCGGCGCGGTGCTGGACCGCAACGGCCTGCGGCCGGGCCGCTACTGGGTCACCGACGACGGGCTCGTGGTGCTCGCCAGCGAGGTCGGCGTGCTGGAGCTGGACCAGGCGAAGATCGTCCGCAAGGGACGGCTGGAGCCGGGCCGGATGTTCCTCGTGGACACCGTCGCCGGGCGGATCGTCGAGGACGAGGAGATCAAGGGCGAGCTGGCTTCCCAGCACCCGTACGACGAATGGGTCGACGCCGGGCTGCTCCGCCTGGAGGACCTGCCCGAGCGCGACCGCGAGGTCCCGCTGCACGCCGCGCTCGTGCGGCGCCAGCAGGCGTTCGGATACACCGAGGAAGAGCTGGAAACCATCCTCGAGCCGATGGCCCGCACCGGCGCGGAGCCGATCGGGTCGATGGGCAACGATTCCCCGCTCGCATCCCTTTCGTCGGGTTCGCGCCCGTTGTTCGACTACTTCATCCAGCTGTTCGCCCAGGTGACCAACCCGCCGCTGGACGCGATCCGCGAGGAGCTGGTGACAGCGCTGGGCACGCAGATCGGCGCGGAGCCGAACCTGCTGACCGCGGACGCGTCGTCCTGCCGCCGGATCGTGCTGCCGTTCCCGGTGCTGGACAACGACCAGCTCGCGAAGCTGGTGCACGTCAACGACGACGGCGACCTGCCGGAATTCCAGGCGGTCACCGTCATGGGCCGGTACAAGGTCAACGGCGGCGGCGACGCGCTGGTGCAGCGGCTCGACGAGATCCGCGCCGAGGTGTCCGAGGCGATCGAGGACGGCGCGCGGCTGATCGTGCTGTCCGACCGCGGGGTCGACGCCGACCACGCGCCGATCCCTTCGCTGCTGCTCACCGGAGCGGTGCACCACCACCTGGTGCGGGAGAAGACGCGCACCCAGGTCGGCCTCATCGTCGAAGCCGGCGACGCGCGCGAGGTGCACCACATCGCGCTGCTGGTCGGTTACGGCGTGGCCGCGGTGAACCCGTATCTGGCGATGGCGACCGTCGAGGAGATGGCGCACCGGGGCCTCATCCCGGGCGTGACTCCCAAGCAGGCCACCACGAACCTGATCAAGGCGCTCGGCAAGGGTGTCCGCAAGACCATGTCCAAGATGGGCGTGTCCACTGTGGCCTCTTACACCGGCGCGCAGATCTTCGAGGCGGTCGGTCTCGGCGCCGAAGTGATCGACACCTGTTTCACCGGAACCACTTCCCGCCTCGGCGGCGTCGGCTTCGACACCCTCGCCGAGGAGGTTTCGCAGCGGCACGTGCGGGCCTTCCCGGTCGACGGTGTCCGGGCGAGCCACCGCGAGCTGGAAACCGGCGCGGACTACCAGTGGCGGCGCGAAGGCGAACCGCACCTGTTCAACCCGCAGACGGTGTTCAAGCTGCAGCACTCCACCCGGTCGGGGAAGTACGAGGTCTTCAAGGAGTACACGAAGGCGGTCAACGACCAGGCCGAGAAGCTGCTGACGCTGCGCGGGCTGTTCGACTTCAAGTACGGCGACCGCACGCCGGTGCCGATCGAGGAGGTCGAACCGGTTTCGGAGATCGTGAAGCGGTTCGCCACCGGAGCCATCTCCTACGGCTCGATCTCGATGGAAATGCACCAGACGCTGGCGATCGCGATGAACCGCCTGGGCGGCAAGTCGAACACCGGCGAGGGCGGCGAGGACCCGGAGCGGCTGTACGACCCGGAACGGCGCAGCGCGGTCAAGCAGGTCGCTTCGGGCCGTTTCGGGGTCACGAGCGAGTATCTGGTGAACGCCGACGACATCCAGATCAAGATGGCCCAGGGCGCGAAGCCCGGCGAGGGCGGCCAGCTGCCCGGCGGCAAGGTGTACCCGTGGATCGCGAAGACGCGGCACTCCACGCCGGGCGTCGGGCTGATTTCCCCGCCGCCGCACCACGACATCTACTCCATTGAGGACTTGGCGCAGCTGATCCACGACCTCAAGAACGCCAACCCGGACGCGCGCATCCACGTGAAGCTCGTGTCCGAGGTGGGCGTCGGCACGGTCGCCGCGGGCGTGTCCAAGGCGCACGCGGACGTCGTGCTGATCTCCGGCCACGACGGCGGCACCGGCGCGTCGCCGCTGTCCTCGATCAAGCACGCGGGCGGACCGTGGGAGCTGGGCCTGGCCGAAACGCAGCAGACGCTGCTGGCCAACCGGCTGCGCGACCGGATCGTGGTGCAGACCGACGGCCAGCTCAAGACCGGCCGCGACGTCATGATCGCGATGCTCCTCGGCGCCGAGGAGTTCGGTTTCGCGACCGCGCCGCTGGTGGTGTCGGGCTGCATCATGATGCGCGTGTGCCACCTGGACACCTGTCCCGTCGGCGTCGCGACGCAGAACCCGAAGCTGCGCGAGAAGTTCAGCGGCAAGGCGGAGTACGTGGTGAACTTCTTCGAGTTCATCGCCCAGGAGGTCCGGGAATACCTGGCAGAGCTGGGTTTCCGGTCGGTCGAGGAGGCCGTCGGCCACGCCGAGCTGCTCGACAAGCGCAAGGCGGTGGACCACTGGAAGGCCGCCGGGCTCGACCTGTCGCCGATCTTCCACGTGCCCGAGCTGCCGCCGCGCGCGGTGCGGCACCAGACCGTCAAGCAGGACCACGGGCTGGACAAGGCGCTCGACAACACGCTGATCCAGCTCGCCGAGGGCGCGCTGGCGGCGGGCGACAAGGTGCGGCTGGAACTGCCGGTGCGCAACGTGAACCGCACCGTCGGCACCATGCTCGGCTCGGAGCTGACGAAGAAGTGGGGCGGCGAAGGGCTTCCCGACGACACCATCGACGTCACCTTCACCGGCACCGCGGGCCAGTCGTTCGGCGCGTTCGTGCCGAAGGGCATCACGCTGCGGCTGTATGGCGACGGCAACGACTACGTCGGCAAGGGCCTGTCCGGCGGGCGGATCATCGTGCGGCCGCCGAAGGAAGCGCCGATCGTCGCGGAGAACCACATCATCGCGGGCAACGTGATCGCCTACGGGGCCACGAGCGGAGAGATCTTCATCCGCGGCCAGGTCGGCGAGCGGTTCTGCGTGCGCAACTCCGGCGCGCTCGCGGTCGTCGAGGGCGTGGGCGACCACGGCGGCGAGTACATGACCGGCGGCCGGATGGTCGTACTGGGCCGGATCGGCCGCAACTTCGCGGCGGGCATGTCCGGCGGCGTCGCGTACGTGCTCGACCTGCCGGCGCACCGGGTCAACCCGGAGATGGTCGACATCGACCCGCTGGACACCGCGGACGTGGACTTCCTCCGCGAAACGATCGAAAAGCACTACAACGAAACCGAATCCGCCGTCGCGCGGGCCTTGCTGGCGGACTGGGACAGTGCGGTCGACCGGTTCGGCAAGGTCATGCCGAAGGACTACAAGCGCGTTCTCGCCGCCCAGGTCGCGGCTGAGCGGGACGGCCGGGACGTGAACGAGGCGATCATGGAGGCCGCACATGGCTGACCCCAAGGGCTTTCTGACCACCACGCGCGAGGAACCGAAGCGGCGTCCGGTGGACCTGCGGCTGCTGGACTGGCGAGAGGTCTACGAGGACTTCGCGTCGACGAAGCTGGAGAAGCAGGCCGGGCGCTGCATGGACTGCGGGATCCCGTTCTGCCACCAGGGCTGTCCGCTCGGGAACCTGATCCCGGAGTGGAACACACTGGTGTGGCGGGAGGACTGGCAGCAGGCCGCGGAACGGCTGCACGCCACGAACAACTTCCCGGAGTTCACCGGAACGCTGTGCCCGGCGCCGTGCGAAACCGCGTGCGTGCTCGGCATCAACGACGATCCGGTGTCGATCAAGCGGGTCGAGATCTCGATCATCGACCGGGCTTTCGAGGAAGGCTGGGTCACGCCGCAGGTCCCGGTCGCCAAGACGGGCAAGAAGGTCGCCGTCGTCGGGTCCGGCCCGTCCGGGCTCGCCGCGGCGCAGCAGCTGACCCGCGCCGGCCACACCGTCGTGGTCTACGAGCGCGCGGACAAGATCGGCGGCCTGCTGCGGTACGGCATTCCCGAGTTCAAAATGGAGAAGTTCCGCCTCGACCGCAGGCTCGACCAGATGCGGGCCGAGGGCACGGAATTCCGGACGTCGGTGAACGTCGGCGTGGACGTCACCGTCGAGCAGCTGAAGTCCGAGCACGACGCGGTGGTGCTGGCGGGCGGTGCGACGGTCTGGCGCGATCTGCCGATCGAGGGCCGTTCGGCCGAGGGCATCTACCAGGCGATGGAGTTCCTGCCGCCGGCCAACCGGGTCGCTTCCGGCGAGCTCGAGGAGTCGCCGTACTCGGCCAAGGGCCTCGACGTCGTGGTCATCGGCGGCGGCGACACCGGCGCGGACTGCGTCGGCACCTCGCACCGGCAGGGCGCGAAGTCGGTGACGCAGCTGGAGATCATGCCGAAGCCGCCGGAGTCGCGTTCGGAGGCGCACCCGTGGCCGACGTACCCGATGATCTACCGGGTCTCCTCCGCGCACGAGGAGGGCGGCGAGCGGCTGTACTCGGTCAACACGCAGGAGTTCCTGGCCGACGAGAACGGCCGGGTGCGCGCGCTGAAGCTGGTGGAGGTGCGCAACGAGGGCGGCAAGTTCGTGCCGGTCGAGGGCACCGAAACCGAACTGCCCGCGCAGCTGGTGCTGCTGGCGATGGGCTTCCTCGGCCCGCAGCGCGAGGGCCTGCTGACCGACCTGGGCGTGGAACTGGACCAGCGCGGCAACGTCGTGCGGGACAAGAACTTCCAGACCACTGTGGACAACGTGTTCGTGGCGGGCGACATGGGCCGCGGGCAGTCCTTGATCGTGTGGGCGATCGCGGAGGGCCGCTCGTGCGCGGCCGGCGTGGACGCCTTCCTGACCGGCCGGGGCGTGCTCCCGGCTCCGATCGCGCCGACGGACCGGCCGATCTCCTGAGGACTCGGAGCGGGCGCGTCAAAGCCGCCGCGCCCGCTCCGTTCAAGTTCGGGGCTCGCGCGTCACCGTCGCCACGCTGCGCCCCGTTTGCCGGGCGGGTGCGACAACGGCGTCGCACCCGCCTTTCTTATCGCGCGTCCGGCCTGTTCGCTGTCCCTTTCGGGGCGCGTTGGGCGAATGAGGACACTCGGTGAGAATTTTTCGTTGCGGCACAATGGATTTTACTGGCTATTCCCTGCTGGTGCTCTACGACTGCTTCGCGCTGAGGAACTCGCCGCCCTGGCCGCAGGCGCCAGCGCGGACGGCCACCACCTCTACTGCACGATCTCGCTGTAGCCACCTTTTCTCCCGATCCGGTGACCCAGCCCCCGATCCCGTGCTAAAACAGTGCGGCGATGGGAAAACTGACCCGCCGGGCCCGGGCCACGGCCGACTATCTCTTCTTCGTCGGAGCCGGGGAATGGCCGGTCGCCGTGTCCGCGCTCGGCGTCGTGCTCGGGGCGGTCACGATCCTGCCGAGCGCGTTCGGCGTCGCGGTGTCGATCGTCGCGCTCCTGCTCGGTCTGCTCACCCTCGTGCGGGACATCCGCTTACTGCGGAAACGCTGGGCCGGTTACGAGTTCACCGCGATCGCCGCGCCGTTCCCGACCGCGGACACACCCCCGCCGCGCGCCTATCCCGACGCGCAGTACCTGGCGATTCCCGCCCGCGGCACGGCATTGGTCAGCGACGCCATCGACGCGGCGCTCGCCGAAAGCACCTTCAGCATCACCGTCGCCGAAGACCCGTACCGGCTGCCCGCGAAGCTGAAGGCCACCGCGCCGCACGTGCTGCCGTTGCGAGCACGCGGCAGGTTGCTGTTCAACGGCCCGATCGTCGGCATGCGCGGCGAACCACTGCCAGCTACCGGAGCGCGCCCGGCACCGATCGTCCTGCATCGCGCCCGGTTTTTCGACGCGGTGTGCACGAATGAACTGGCGTCGCTGCGCATCACGAACACCGTCGACGGCCGTGAGTACGACCTGCGCCGCGAGGAACTGACCGACTCGTCCGGCGCGCTTCGCACCCTCGCCGCGAGCACGCTCGCCGATCTCGCCGGCGTGTCCACGATCGCTTTCACCTCCGACGGCCTGCTCGTCGTCGTTCGCCAGTCGGCCCGGAATTCGGCCAGCGGCCTGCTGCTCGCTCCGTCCGGAAGCGGCAGCCTGGAACCGCAGGATCTCCTTACCGCGCAAGGAGGAACTCGCCGGACGCTGCACACCGCGGTGTGCGCCGGAATGGAACGCGAACTGTGCGAGGAAGCCGCGGTCCGGCCCGGCGAAATCTCGTCGACGCGGCTGACCGGTTTCGCCCGCTGGCTCGAACGCGGGGCCAAACCGGAATTCTTCGGCGTCACCCAGCTGTCCGTCGACAGCGCCGAACTCACCAGCCGCCGGGCGAAGGGCGCGGAGCGGCTCTACAGCGCCGGGGTCACCGTTCTCGAAGTCGACCTGGCCGCGCTAGGCCAAGAACTCGCGGACGGAGTACCGCTGATCGAAGCGTCCGGGCTGCCGTCGCGGCTGCGCGAAGACGGTTCCCTGCCGCTCTTGCTGTGCCTGCGCAGTGCCGCGCTGAGGGTCAGTACTCGTTCTTGATGACGAAGTACGACCCGCGGATCGTCCCGGCCAGCTTCGACTTCTGCCGCGCGAACTTGAACTTGTCGGCGAGTTCCTCCGGGACGTCCATCCCGTCGGAGAGCTTGAACCCCACGGCCCGTTTGCCGGACTCCGCAAGGGTGTACATGACGTTGACCGACAGGCCGCTCTCGTAGAAGACGTAAGCCATCCGGATGCCGTCGACCTCGAATTCGGTGGCCTCCAGCGGCCGCGAGGAAATGACGAGATCGCGTTCTTCCCGGAGAATCCGGTGCACCCAGTCCACGGTCTCCGGGACGTCGGCCGCGGGCTCGACGGTGAAGACGTGGTCGTACTTGTTCTTGAAGTAGCGCGCCTCGTTGGCCCGCAGCCCGGCGAGCGCATCCGCGACCGGAGAAGACTCTAGGCCGACAGTCGAAACGGTGGTGAAATCGACGGCGTAGGACATGGTCCGCACTCCCGGGCTGAGGTGATCGCTACGCCCGGAGAATACCTCGGCACGACCGTCCGGCAACTGCGACGCTTTCCGGGAGCACCCGATGACGAGCACGCTTTTCCTGGTCCACGGCGGGTTGTGGGACGACATGGACGCCAGCCGGTTCTGGACGCTGCCGGGAATCACCGGCGGTCTCCGCCGGACCGGCCGCCCGGTGCTGGCCCCGGACCGCCTCCGCCGGGCACCGGACTGGCCGGCCGAAGCCGCCCACCTAGCGACCTTCCTGCCCCGCCAGCCGGTCGCCGTCGTCGCCGGTTCGAATGGGTGCTCCGCCGCGGTCCGTCTCGCACTGGCCTTTCCGGATCGGGTCGACCGGCTGTTGCTCGCCTGGCCCGCCACCGCCGTGGACGTCAGCGCCGAACTGGCCGCGCGCGGCGCCGGGCAGGAGACCATCGACGCCTTGCTGAGCGGTCAGACCCTGCGCGGGGCCACCGACGACGAACTGGCCGCTCTCGCGATGCCGGTCAGCGTGCTTCCTTCGGTCCCGGACAACCCGTTCCACCAGCGCCGCACTGTCGATTCCCTCCGGCAGGTCCTGCCCGGCTGCGCGGAGCTGCCCGGCTGCCCGGAACCGCCCCGGCCCGGCTTCGAGTCCCATCTGGACGGCCTGCTCGCCTCGATCTCCAGGTTCGCCGACGGCTGAGCCCGGTGGTTTCCCCCGCGGACACCAGGTGGGGGAATTTCGTGCAGGGCCTACGGTGGCTTGGTGCGCAACCACCTGATCGACCTGGCCGCGGCGCTCGCCGTGCTCGGACTGACGCTGGCCGGCGAACTGCCGGACGCGAACCGTCCCTGGTTCTGGCCGATCGCGGTCGCGGTGATGTTCCTGGCGGTGCTGCTGCGCCGCCGGTTCCCGTTGAGCACGATGCTGGTGTCGGTCGGGGTCGCGCTGGCCACGCCGCCGCTCTGGGGCACCTCGGTCACCCTCTACACGGTCGCGTCGCAGCGCGGGCTCCGGTGGCCGACCGCGGTCGCCGTGCTGGCGGAAACCGGGCTGGTGGTGTCGTTCGTCCGGCCGTCGAGCCTGCCGGGCTGGAAGACGTTCGGGCTCGCGCTCGTGATGGAGATCGTGGTCCCGACTCTGGCCGGACTGTGGATGCACCAGCGCGCGGCCTTGCTCGCGGCCCTGCGCGACCGTGCGGAACAGGCCGAACGCGAGCGCGACCTGCTCGGCGAGCGGGCCGTGACGGCCGAGCGGCGGCGGATCGCGCGCGAGATGCACGACGTCGTCGCGCACCGGGTCAGCATCGTCGCGCTGCAGGCGGGCGCGCTTTCCGTGCGGGCGAAGGACGACGAGACCGCGCAGCTCGCCGAGGTGATCCGCGAATCGAGTTCCGCCGCGCTCAACGAATTGCGCGACATCCTGCAGGTGCTCCGCGACGACAGCCAGGAGCCGCGCGCGCTGCCGGACCCGACGCTGGGCGGGGTCCGCCAGTTGGCCGACGACCTCGCCGCCGCCGGAGCGCAGATACGCGCCAGCCTGCCGGACCCGATGCCGGACGTGCCCGATCCGATCGGGCGCGCGGCGTACCGGATCGTGCAGGAAGCCCTCACCAACGCCGCGAAACACGCGCCGGGAACGGAAATCGACGTGCGGCTGTCCGCCTCCGACGACGACCTGGTGGTCGAGGTGGCCAATCCGCTCGCGGATTCGGCCGGGCTGCCCGGCGCGGGCTACGGCGTGATCGGCATGCGCGAACGCGTCACGCTGACCGGCGGAACGCTCCGCGCCGGTCCGGACGGCGCGGGCAGCTACCGGGTGCGGGCCGCGTTCCCGTTGCGAGCGGAGGAATCGTGCTGAAAATCCTGCTGATCGACGACGAAGTGCTCGTGCGCAGCGGCATCCGGATGATCCTGGAGTCCGATCCGGGGATCGAGGTGGTCGCGGAAGCCGGCGACGGCCGCGAAGTGCTCGCGCTGGTCCGCGAGCACCGGCCGGACCTCGTGCTCACCGACGTGCAGATGCCCGAGGTCGACGGCCTGGAAGTGACCCGCCTGGTCACTGCCGAACCGGACGCGCCCGCGGTGGTCGTGCTGACGACGTTCGACCTCGACGAGTACGTGCACGAAGCGCTTCGCCACGGTGCCACGGGTTTCCTGCTGAAGGACACGCCGCCCCGCGAGCTGGTCAAAGCGATGCACGTCGTCGGCAGCGGCGAGGCGATGCTGTCGCCGTCGATCACGCGGCGGCTGCTGACGCACTTCGCCACCGCCGCCACCCCGACGTCCGCCCGCGCCCGGCTCGAACCGCTGACGCCGCGCGAACGCGAGGTCGCGGTGGCCGTTGCGCAAGGGTCGAGCAACGCCGAGATCGGCCGCGCGCTAGGGCTCAGCGAGGCGACTGTGAAGGTCCACTTGGGACGGATCATGGCGAAGACCGAGGCCGCGAACCGCACCCAGGTCGCCATCCTGGTGCACGACGCCGGGCTCGCCTGAATCGTTACCCCGCAACGGGTTGCCAGGCCCTATGCTCGACGCCGGGTCGGGGGGCCGTTTCCGAGGGGACCCCCATGCTGCCGCCGAAACCGACCGGACCAAGCTACGAGGACGCGCCACCGCCGCCGACGGAACCACGCGGCACGAACGGCTTCGCGATCGCGTCGCTGGTCCTCGCCGTCCCGGCGTTCAGCCTGCCGCTCAGCATCGCGTTCGGGATCCTCGCGCTCCGTCAGATCCGCGTGTCCGGCAACCCGGGCCGCGGGCTCGCGATCGCCGGGCTGTCGATCAGCGGCGCGTGGCTGGCGGTGCTCCTGATCGGGCTCGCCGTGGCCGGTCCTTCAGCCAGTTCGGACCCGCTCTTCCACGCCAGCCCAGGCGATTGCTTCCGCTCGGGGACCAAGGCCAGTCCCGTCTCCTGCGAGGACGCGCACGACATCGAGGTATTCCGCCTGCTGCCCGGCGGCGACGCCGATTCGCTCCGCAGCGCGTGTGCTGCCGAAGCCAAGCAGTACTTCGCCAGCAGCGTCCCGCCGGACTACATTCATCTGGGCGCGCGGCAACCGTCCAAATCAGACTCCCCAGAGCAGCACGCGGTGTGCACGCTCGAGACCGACTTCCCCACCACTGGCCGGGTCGTGCACTGACCGGTCAGGGCGCTCCCGGCGGCACGAACGGCAGCCCGCCCGGAGCGCCCGCCTCCGCCAGCGCCATCAGCATTCCGGTGTCCACTTCGGACTGTATCGCGTCGGCCAGCCGGTCCAGCATGTCCTCGCGCAGGTCCGCGAACCCCGGCGCGCCCTCGGCCGCCTGCCATTCGACGCCCGCCTGCGCCGCGGCTTCGGCCAGCCAGGCGCGACGGAACCCGTCGTTCTCCAACGCACCGTGCCACGTCGTGCCCCACACCGAACCGACGCGGTAACCGTCCAAAAAAGACTCCGCGTCCGCCGGAGCGGCACTGCCGTGGTGGATCTCGTACGCATCGACGCGATGTCCGCGCCACTCACCGGTCGGACGGCCGAGCACCTTCTCCCCCGCGAACGTGACGCGCGTCGGCAACAACCCCAGCCCGTCGACGAGACCGGCCCCGGATTCGACATCGTCCTCAATGGACTCCGCCAGCATCTGGTACCCGCCGCAGATCCCCAGCACCGGACGTCCCGCCGCGGCCCGCGCCGTCACCGCGTCTGCCAAACCTCGCGTGCGCAACCACTTCAGATCGTCCACAGTGGCCCGTGAACCCGGCAGCACCACGAGATCCGCCGCGGCAACAGTATCCGGGTCAGCGGTCAGGCTCACTGTCACGCCGGGCTCCGCCGCGAGCGCGTCCACGTCGGTGGCGTTGGAGGCACGCGGGAACCGGA
The DNA here is from genome assembly GCF_053611505.1 of Amycolatopsis sp. NPDC054798. NCBI lineage: Bacteria > Bacillati > Actinomycetota > Actinomycetes > Pseudonocardiales > Pseudonocardiaceae > Amycolatopsis > Amycolatopsis sp. NPDC054798. Next base: position 25,581 of record NZ_JBSHAM010000068.1, read on the forward strand.
CGACCGCGACCCGCAACCCCCGCTGCGCCGCTTCGTGTCGCCAGCCAGCCGCGGCGAGGGCGTCTTCGGAGTCGATCCACACGCGGTCCAGCCACGGCAGCACGCCGAGCACCGGCCGCCCGGTGACCTTCTCCAGGCTGTTCAACCCAGGCCGCAGCAATCCGACGTCGCCGCGGAATTTGTTCACCAGCCAGCCCGCCACCAGCGCCTGGTCCTCGGCCGACAACAGCGCGAGCGTGCCGAACATCGCCGCCAGCACCCCGCCGCGGTCGATGTCGCCGACGACCAGCACCGGCAAGGAGAACCGCCGCGCCAGACCCATGTTCACGTAGTCGCCGGAACGCAGGTTGATCTCCGCCGGACTTCCCGCTCCCTCGCAGACGACGAGGTCAAACCGTTGCCGCAACTCGGCAAACGCGCCGAAAGCGATCTCGGCGAGCCCAGCGCGCCCGGTCGCGTACTCCCCGGCTTCGAGGGTGCCGTACGGCTTGCCGAGCGCGATGACGTGGCTGCGCCGGTCGCTGCCCGGCTTGAGCAGCACGGGATTCATCGCCGCTTCCGGCTCGACCCGCGCGGCCCGCGCCTGCAGCCATTGCGCGCGGCCGATCTCCGCGCCGTCCCCGCAGACCATGGAGTTGTTCGACATGTTCTGCGCCTTGAACGGGGCGACCCGCACCCCGCGCCGCGCGAACCACCGGCAGATTCCGGCGGTGACCAGGCTTTTCCCAGCGTCCGACGTGGTCCCGGCGATCAGCAGCCCGCTCATCGCGCCACCGTAATCCTCGCTGCTGGTGGTCCGGCGCACCGCCCCATCTCGCCCCTCAACCCCTTCACCGAGCCACCGCGATCCGCGCCGCTGCCGATCCGACGCACCGTCCCGCCCCGCGGCCACTTCGCCGAGCCACCGCGATCCCCGCCGCCACCGCCAGCGCCGCCGCCCCGACCAACCGCGACAACCGCACTGCCCGGCGCAAATCGCTCGCCCCCGGCGGACGTCCGTCCCCCAGCGTGCTCCGGCGTTCGACCTCGCCGTGATACGTATTCGTGCCGCCGAGCCGGAGGTCCAGCGCCCCGGCGAACGCCGCCTCGACCTGCCCGGCGTTCGGGCTCGGGTGCGCGCTCCCGTCCCGCCGCCAAGCGCGCCAGGCCGACCGCGCGCGCCCGCCGGCCAGCGGCGCGGTCACCGCGGTCAGCACGGCACCGACGCGCGCCGGCACCAGATTCGCCCAGTCGTCGGTGCGCGCGGCGAACCAGCCGAAGTTGCGGTGCCGGGGCGAGCGGTAGCCGACCATCGCGTCGAGCGTGTTCACCGCGCGGTACCCGAGCAGCCCCGGCACGCCCGCGACCGCGCCCCACAGCAGCGGCGCGACGACGGCGTCGGAGGTGTTCTCGGCGATCGATTCGGTGGCCGCGCGGGTCAGCTCGGCCGCGTCGAGGCCGGTGGCGTCGCGCGCGCAGAGGTGGCTGAGCCGCTGCCGAGCGGCGGACAATTCACCCGATTCGAGTAATCGCGCCATTTCGTGCCCCTCCGCGGCGAGCCCGCGGCCGCCGAGGACGACCCAGGTCGCCGCCGCGGTCAGGACAAATCGGACAACCAACCGGTCCCGAGCGGCCCTCTCGGCGAGAAAACCCAGCCCGGCGGCCGACCCCGCGCAGACCGTCGCGTAGGCCGCCCCGCGCGGTTTGGAATCGGCCCACCACCAGCGTTCCAGCTGGCCAGCGGCGGTGCCGAACACCGCGACCGGATGCCCCCGGCGCGGGTCGCCGAACCACGCGTCGGCGGCGTATCCGGCGATCATCCCGGCCGCGGTGACGGCTTGTCGGAGTGGCACGTGGCGAACCGTAGCGCGCGGGAGAGAATGCCGGGTATGACCAAGCTGACGCACCGGCTCGCCGGGTCTCTCGAAACCCTGGCGCAGGCCCTCCGCCGGTACGGACGCGACGACGGCAAGGTGCTCGTTCTCGGCGGGGTTCGCTCGGGCAAGTCGAGGCACGCGGAGCGGCTCGTCGCGCACCACCCCCACCTCGTGTACGTCGCTCCCGGCCTGCCCCCGTCGGCCGACGACCCGGAATGGGCCGCCCGCGTCGAGGCGCACCGGGCCCGCCGCCCGCGCCACTGGACGACGATCGAGACCACCGATCTGGCGACCGTGCTGCGCAACGCGACGAGCCCGCTGCTGATCGACTGCCTCGGCACCTGGCTGTCGCGCGTGCTCGACGAGGTCGGCGCGTGGACGGGCAAAACGGGCTGGGAGCGCAGACTGGACGACCGGCTCGAGGACTTCCTGGCCGCGTGGAGCCAGGCGCGGGTGCCGATCGTCGCGGTCAGCAACGAGGTCGGCAGCGGTGTGGTGCCCGCAACGGTGTCCGGGCGGCTGTTCCGTGATGTGCTGGGCGCACTCAACAACCGGGTGTCCGCCGAGAGCGACCGCGTGTCGCTCATCGTCGCCGGGCGGGCGCTCGACCTTCCGTAAGGAGCCAGCCGTGCCGCGTTTCGCCATCCCCGTCCCGGACGCCGCCGCCCGCGCCGCCGCCCTCGAGCGGTTGGACGACCTGGTCAAACCGGTCGGCTCGCTCGGCAGGCTGGAAGAACTCGCGGCCTGGCTGAGCGCGGCGCACGGGACGGTCCCGCCCCGCCCGCTGGACGACGTCCGCGTGGTCGTCTTCGCGGGCGACCACGGGGTGTCGGCGCAGTCGGCGTACCCGCGCGAGGTCACCGCGGCGATGGTGCGCGTGTTCCTGGCCGGGCGCAGCGGGGTGACGGTGCTCGCGGCGCAGGTCGGTGCGAAGGTGCGGGTGGCCGACATCGCCGTGGACTGGGACGCCACAGATGTTCCCGAGGAAGTCACTGCCCACAAGATCCGCCGTGGCTCGGGTGCCATCGACGTCGAGGACGCGTTGGCCCCCGGTGAGGCTCTCGCGGCGTTCGAGGCCGGGCGTGCCATCGCTGCCTCGGAGTCCACTGCGGACGTTCTCATCCCCGGCGACATGGGCATCGGCAACACGACTGTTTGCGCCGCTGTAGTGGCTTCGGCCTTGGGACTCCCCGCGGCTGAAGTGGTCGGCACCGGCACCGGCGTGTCCGGGGAGGCTTTGGAACGCAAGACCGCGGTCGTCGCCGCTGCCCTTTCGCGCCGCCCGGTGACCGACCCGTTCGACCGCCTGACGGCACTGGGCAGCGCCTGCCTCGCCGCGACGGCCGGGTTCCTGGTGGAAGCGGCCGTCCGCGGAATCCCGGTGCTGCTGGACGGGATCTTCTCGGCGACGGCGGCGTTGGTGGCCCGGGACATCGCGCCCGGAGCGGAGCAGTGGTGGCTGGCCGGGCATCGTTCGACGGAACCCGCGCAAGCGTTTGCTTTGAAGGCGCTGGGGCTGACGCCGATCCTGGACCTCGGCTTGCGGCTCGGCGAGGGCAGCGGAGCGGTGCAGGCGGTGCCGACCCTGCGGGCGGCGCGCGCGGTGATCGCGGAGATGGGCCTGCTGGCGGATCTCGGGTGAGTGGGGTGCGCGGGGATTGGGGTTCGGCTTTGGCCGCCGGGGTTCAGTTGACGGCTCGGCGCGGCTGCCACTTGACGGCTCGGCTCGGTGTTCGCTTCGCCGGGAAACGCCCCAATGTGGCATTGGGTGCATCTGACGCACCCAATGTGGCATTCGGTGCGTCCCACGCACCCAATGCCACATTGGGGCACAAGCTGTGACCCCGTTCAGCGACGGCCTCCGCCTGGCCGTCGGCACCCTGACCACCGTCCCGGTCCCCGCCCCGCGCACGATCGACCGGCGGGTCGCTGGCGTGGCGATGACGCTCGGCCCGCTCGCCGCGCTCCCTCTCGCCGCGGTGGCGGGGCTCATCGTGGCGGGCGGGAACGCGCTCGGTCTGCCCGCGCTGGCCGTCGCCGCGCTCGCGCTCGGGGCCGTCGCCTTGGGCAGCCGCGGGTTGCATCTCGACGGGCTCGCCGACACCGCCGACGGGCTCGGCGCCTCCTACGACCGCGCGAAAGCGCTCGACGTCATGCGCCGCGGCGATTCCGGGCCCACCGGCGTAGCGACGCTGCTCTTCGTACTGCTCGTCCAAACCGGCGCGCTGGCCGGCGCGATCGCGCACGGGCACGGGATCGCCGCCGCGGTCCTGTCCGTCCTGTGTGGACGATGCGTGCTTTCGCTGTGCTGCGCGCGAGGAGTCCCGTCGGCCCGGCCGGAGGGGCTCGGCGCGACTGTCGCCGGGTCAGTCCCGGTTCTGGTGGCCGCGGGGGTATTCGTACTGGCGGCGGGGTGTGCCGCGGGGACGCCGGGATTGCCGTGGTGGCGAGGGGTTCTCGCGGTCGCGCTCGGTTACGCGGCGGCGGCGGCGTTGCTGGCCCGGTGTGTCCAGCGCCTCGGCGGAGTGACCGGCGACGTCCTCGGCGGTTGCGTCGAGGTGGCGGTGGCCGCGGCGTTGCTGGCGACTGCCTGAAGCACCCAGCGCGGCACCTCCCGTTACTCCGTAAACGAAATCGCCGCCGGGTCCGGCAGCGACACGGGCGGATCGCCGACGTGGATCGCGTCAGGCACCGTGAGGTCGACGCTCACCGAACCCGGCGACCAGCTGGAGATGACCTCCGCCTGGTCCACTTGGGCGAGCAGCACCTGGTTCCCCTCCAGGACCCGACGGAGTACCGCGCGCTCATCCGCGTTCAACGGCCGCGTCATACGAAGTACTCCTCGATCCACGCACCCTCCGTACGCACGGATTCCGCACGCACCTTCCCCGCGAAGTCGTCGATCGCCGCGTCGACTTCCGCGACCGGGCGCACGGTGCCGCACACAACCTGAGACCAGTCGTCGATCGCCTGCCAGCCGCCGGGCGCCCGGCAGATCCGCAGCGACCACCGGTCTTCCAACGAGAGCGAGACGAACTCGAAGTCTGACCGGCTTGCCTCCGGGCGGGCTTTCCACTTCCGCAGCGCCACGGCGAGTTCCGCCACTGGGAACGATTTTTCGGCGTACAGGACGATTCCGTCGTCCGCCACCTCAAGGTCGGCTTCCACATTGACGAAGACGTCGCCCTTGCTCCGGTAGTGCAGGTCCGAAGTGTCGAAATGGGAGTAAGCGAAGCTCAGCATCGCAAGTCCATCTCCATAGGTCGTCTCCAGTGTCCGTCCGTTCACGACGGCCCGCCCAGCAATCGCGCGCAGCTCTCGCAGGACAAGCTACCCGCCGCAGCCCACCGCTCGCCGCTCTATTTCCGCAGCCAGGCTGCGGCCGGAGCCGGTCGCGTGTTACCAAGGACGTGACGACCGACCGAAAGGACCTCGTGGCACCCAGCTACCTCGACCGCCGCCGCTTGTTCCGATTGTCCGCAGCGGCCGGTCTTTCGGTTTTCAGCGCGGTTGCCTGCAGTTCAGCACCGGAGAGCCCAGAAGCAGTGCCGCCTCCGGACGGCGTGCTCGGCGCGAATTTCAACGCCGATCCGGACACCATGGGCTGGGACGAGCTTCAGCGGTCCGGCGCGAAATGGGTGCGCGGGTTCACCGCGATGCCCGAGCTGGACAAGCACGACGCCACCGAAAACCCGACCGTCAAGACCCTGCTGCAAGCGGCCGAGCGCAAGTACGGAACCGTGCTGTCCCTCAAATTCCCGTACTTTCCCGATTCCCACCAGCGGATTCCGCGCCCCGGAAGCCCGGAGATGCGGGCCGACCTCGCGCGGGTCGACAAACTGCTGCCCGCGGTCATGGGCAAGGTCGACATCCTGGTGATCGGCAACGAACCGTTCATCGAATGCCCGCGGTCCGACTGGAACAACGGCGCGCTCAACGATTTCTACGAAACCATCGCCGCCCACGTGATCGAGTATCGCGCGCAGCACAACGGGAAGACCGTCCTCTACCTGGGTGCGCTCAACAATCTCGACGATCCGAAGTGGACCGGCGCGGGCACCGAACGCTGGCTGAAGTACGTCCGCGACACGCCGGAGATCGAAGGCAGCGACCTTCATCCGCACGTCGGCGCTCCGGGCGACGTCCAGCCCTTCCTGGACTACGTCCTGCCCAGGCTGGGCGGCAAGAAGTTCCTCGTCACCGAGTTTTCGCTGGTCCAACTGTGGAAGAAGCATCTCGCCGACCCGGTCTCCGCCGAGTACGCGGCCAAATACGGCGTTCCCCACGACACCAAGGTCTGGCAGGTCATCCGCAACGCACTGCGCCAGCCCTTCCCGAAACCGCGTTGGGACGATTTCCTCCGCACCAGCCCGTGGTTCGAGAACAACAAGCACTTCCTGACCGAGCAGATGACGAAGTTCCGCGCGACCGGCAAGCTCGCCGTGGCCACCTACGGCATCGACCAGGGCATCGCCGCGCTCAAGGGCCGGGATTTCGGGCCGGAAACCCCGCCGTGGCTGCTGAACAGCGTGTTCGCCCGGGCGACTGTGCAGAAAAATCCCGACGGCACGATCGCGCCGAATTACGCCTGGCTGGAGGAATTCACCGCGCTCCAGAAGCGTTAGCCAACTCAGCGAGGAAAGCATCCGTCGTCGCCCGGTCGCGAACGGCGATCCGAAGATGATCTGGCCCCAGGCCAGGGAAAGTGTCACCACGGCGGACGGCGTAGCCCGCTTCGCGCAGCCTCAGCCGGACGTCCGCCCCGCCGGGGATTCGGATCAGCACGAACGGGCCGCGCGGGGCGCCAAGCACGGGGATCCCCAGTGCGGCTAGGCCGGATTCCAGGTAATCGCGGTCTGCTTCCGCGGCGGCAGCCAGTTTTTCGGCTTCCTCCAGCGCGGCGGGACGGCAGCAAGCGACCGTCGCGACGGCCGCCAAAGTGGACACCGACCATGGCGGTTGAACCGAGCGCAGCCGGGCGATCAGGGCTGGTTCGCCGAGCACGTATCCGGCCCGCAGGCCCGCCAACCCCCACGTCTTGGTGAGGCTTCGCACCACCACAACACCTGGAATGCGTTCCCCGGCAAGGCTTTCGACCTCTCCGGGGACGGCGTCGAGGAAGGCTTCGTCCACCACGAGAACGCGGCCAGGACGCGTCAGCTCGCGGACGGAATCGGCTGGGTGCAGGACCGAGGTCGGGTTGGTCGGGTTGCCGACGAAGACCAGATCGGCCGAAGAAGGGACCGACCGAGGGTCGAGGCGGTAACCGTCCACTTCAGACAGCAGGACGCGGTCGACCTGGTGTCCGGCGGCGAGCAGCGCGGCTTCCGGTTCGGTGAATTGCGGATGGATCACCACGGCGTGCTTAGCCGGAAGCGAAGCCAGCAGCGTGAACGCCTCCGCGGCGCCAGCGGTCACCAGGACGTCGTCGAAATCCCGGCCATGCCGCGCGGCAACGGCTTCCGCGGCCTGGGTCGGATCCGGGTAGGCGGCCAGATCGTCCAAGGCGGCAGCGAGTTCCGCGCGAAGCCACGCTGGCGGGGCCGGGAGCCGGACGTTCACGGCCAGATCGACAAGACCCTCGCCGACTTCGCGGTCGCCGTGATGATGCAGGTCGTACTCAGCCATGGACCGCCGCCAGGGAATGCGCGCGCACTCGCGAGGCGAAACGGTCCGCGAGCTCGGGATGCCCGGCCCAATGAACGTGCAGGTAAGACGCGTGCAGCGACGCCGAAGCGAACCCGTCCAGGCTGCGGTCCCAGCCCCACGCAGCGGTTTCGCCGTGCGCGGGAGCGATTTCGGTGCGATGGAACTCGTGCCCGGTGACCCGCTGTCCGACCGCTGCGAGCACATTGTCCGCGACCGAGACTGCCCGGCGATAGCCGAGTTTCCCGCGCGAAGTCATGGTCGCGTCCGCCGCGACGGCACCCACCATCGGCAGCCCGTCGAGAGACCGGCAGAGATACAGCAAACCCGCGCATTCCGCGCTCACCGGCATGCCCGCGTCGATCGCCGCGCCGACAGCCGTCCGGAGTTCCACATTGGACGACAGCTCGGCGGCGTGCACCTCAGGGAAACCGCCGCCGAAGTACAAGCCCGCGCACCCGGGCGGCAAAGCCTTGTCCCGCAAAGGATCGATATCCACGACGTCGATCCCGCGAGCGGCCAGCAGTTCGATGTTCTCGGCGTAGCGGAAGGTGAACGCCGGACCGCCCGCGGCGGCGAGTGTCGCACGTGGACGCTCGAAAACCGGCCCCGGATCCCATGCCGCGCCAGTCAGTGCGGGAGCACTCCGGGCGACCCGCACGACGGCTTCGAGATCGACCCCGGCAGCGACCCAGTCCGCCAGCTCCGGCAGCAGCCGCTGAGACTCCGCGGCCCGTTCGGCGGCCGGAACCAGCCCGAGATGCCGGCTCGGCGCGTGGACATTTTCGTTGCGCCGCAACGCACCGAGCAGCGGAACGCCCGTCGCCTCCAGCGCGGTGACGATCTCGTCCTCGTGTCGTTGCGAGCCCAGTTTGTTCAGGATCACCCCGGCAAGCCGGACGCGCGTGTCGTACTGGGCGAACCCCAGCACCGTCGCCGCGACGCTGCGCGAGGCCGCCGAGGCGTCGACCACCAGCACGACCGGCGCGTCGAGCAGTCGCGCGACATGAGCGGTCGACGCGTAGCCTTCAGTGCCCAAAGCGCCGTCGAAAAGGCCCATCACGCCCTCGATGACAGCGATGTCCGCGCCCGCGGAACCGTGTCGCAGCAACGGAACCAGAATTTCCTCGCTCTGGAGGAACGGGTCCAGATTCCGCGCGGGACGGCCGGTGGCGAGCGAATGGTAGCTGGGGTCGATGAAATCCGGGCCGACCTTGTGCCCGGACACGGCGTGCCCGGCGGCGCGCAACGCGGCCATGAGCCCGGCCGCGATGGTGGTTTTGCCGTGCCCGGAACCGGGCGCGGCAATGACGACCCGTGCTACCACTCGATCCCCCGCTGGCCCTTCTGCCCGGCGTCCATCGGGTGCTTCACCTTCGTCATTTCGGCGACCAGATCGGCGGCCTCGATCAGTTCCGGCGGCGCGTACCGGCCGGTGATGACGACGTGCTGGTGCCCGGGCCGGGAAGCCAGCGCGGACACCACGTCCTCCACTTCGAGCCAGCCCCATTTGAGCAGGTAGCTGAATTCGTCCAGGACGTAGAAATCGTGCGTCTCGGCGGCGAGCCGGCGTTTGATTTCCGCCCAGCCCTCGCGGGCGTTCGCGGCGTGGTCCTCATCGGACCCTTGTTTGCGCGACCAGCTCCAGCCCTCGCCCATTTTGTGCCACTCGACCGGACCGCCCTGCCCGGTGTCGTCGTGCAGCTTGCCGAGCGCCTTGAACGCGGCCTCCTCGCCGACGCGCCATTTCGCCGACTTCACGAACTGGAACACGCCGATCGACCAGCCCTGGTTCCACGCGCGCAACGCCATTCCGAACGCGGCGGTGGATTTCCCTTTCATCTCGCCGGTGTGCACGGCGAGCAGCGGACGGTTGCGGCGCTGCCGCGTGGTGAGCCCGTCCTTCGGCACGACGGCCGGTTTTCCCTGCGGCATCAGGCAGCCCTTCCCGTCCGTTCGCGCACTGCCGAAGCCAGCGATTCAGCGGCCACATCGGACAGTGGCACGTGCTCGGCTCCCAAGTGCCCGGCCAATTCCGCGGCGAGGCCGAGGCGCATCCGGCCGGTCTCGCAGTCCATCACGATCGTCGTCACGCCGGCCAGCAAACCCGCGGCGGCTTTGGCCCGGGCCACCGCGTCCGAACCGCTCGTGGCGCGGCCGTCGGTGACCAGCACCAGCAGCGGCCGCCGCCGCGGATCGCGGATCGACTCGACCCGCAACACCCGCGCGGCCTCCAGCAATCCCTCAGCGAGCGGTGTGCGTCCGCCGGTCGGCAAGCCGTCCAGCCGCGCCGCAGCGGTCTCGACACTGATCGTCGGCGGGAGCGCCAGGGCGGCGTCCGCGCCGCGGAACGTGACCAGCCCGACCTTGTCCCGCCGTTGGTAGGCGTCCAGCAGCAGGGAAAGCACCGCGGTCTTCACTTCCCGCATCCGTGCCCGCGCGCCCATCGAGCCCGACGCGTCCACACAGAACAGCACCAGGTTGCCTTCGCGGCCCTCGCGCAACGCGAAGCGCAAGTCCGGCGATCGCACTTCCAGGCCGGGACCTGACCGGCCTCGCGCCCGCTGATGCGGTGCCGCAGCACGGATCGTCGCGACCAAGTGCGGACGTCCGTCGCGCACGCTGGGCGGCTGCACGCCAATCGTCCGGCCGGTGTCGGTGATGGCGCGCGAGCGGCGGCCGCGTTCGCCTTCGCCGGTGCCCTTCACCCGGAACACCCGGGCGCGAAACGTATCCCCGGCACCGACCGTCTTCTGCGGCGAAGACCCATTGCCCGACGGGGCCGGAGTTTCGCCGCTGTCAGCGGGCGGAGCGCCATCGGAAGGACCGCCGTCCGGAACGGGGCCACCGTCGTCCGGACCGGGGCCGCCCTCGCCAGGACCGTCGTCGTCCGGTCCCTCCGGAGGCGGCTGCGAATCCTCGAGCGCCTGTTCCAGCTGCTCCTCGGAAATCCCCGGCGCGTCGAACGGATTCCGCCGCCGCCGGTGCGGCAGCGCGAGCCGGGCCGCGACCCGGATGTCCTCGGTGGTGACCTCCTCGCGCCCGGCCCACGCCGCGTGCGCGACCGCCGTCCGCGCCGTCACGATGTCCGCGCGCATGCCGTCGACCTCGAACGACGCGCACACCTCGGCGATCTGCCTCAGCGCCTCGTCCGGCAGCTTCACCGACGGCAAAAGCCGTTGCGCCGCTTCGATTTCCGCCGCCAAAGCCGCGTCCGCCGAGGCGTAGCCGTCCGCGAAACCGTCCGGATCCGCTTCGTAGGCCAGCCGTCGCCGGACCACCTGGACGCGCTGCTCCGGATCGCGGCTCGACGCGACCTCGACGGTCAGCCCGAACCGGTCGAGCAGCTGCGGCCGCAGTTCGCCTTCCTCCGGGTTCATCGTCCCGATCAGCACGAACCTCGCCGCGTGCGAAACGGAAACGCCCTCGCGCTCGACCGTCGCGCGGCCCATCGCCGCCGCGTCGAGCAGCGTGTCCACCAGGTGGTCGTGCAGCAGGTTGACCTCGTCGACGTACAGCAGCCCGCGGTGCGCGGCGGCCAGCAGGCCGGGCTGGTAGTCGGTGACGCCCTCGGCCAGCGCCTTCTCCAGGTTCAGCGAGCCGACGACCCGGTCCTCGGCCGCGCCGACCGGCAGTTCGACCAGCCGCGCCGGCCGCCGGTGCGCGGGAACGCCCGCCGCGTGCGGGCCGTCCGGGCAGCCGGGGTCCGGGGTGGCCGGGTCGCAGGAGAACCGGCACCCGTCCACCACGTCGACGCCCGGCAGCAGCCCGGCGAGGGCGCGCACCATGGTCGACTTCGCGGTGCCCTTCTCGCCTCGCACCAGCACCCCGCCGACCGCGGGCGAGATCGAGGACAGGACGAGCGCCAGACGCAGGTCCGGCATCCCGACGACAGCGGTGAACGGATAGGGCTTCAAGAGCACTCCCTCGTGGGTCGGCGTCCGGCCGATCATCGCACAGCGAAGCCTTCGCTTAGGGTGGGAAATCGTGCGCGAAGAATCACGCCTGACGGTGGTCGGGATCGGGGCCGACGGGTGGGCCGGGCTCACTCCCGCGGCCCGCGACGCCGTGCGGCAGGCGGACGTCGTGCTCGGTTCGGAACGGCAGCTGAAATCCCTGCCCGGGGACATCCGCACCCAGCCGTGGCCCAGCCCGCTGCTTCCGTCGCTCGACGAGATCCTGGCCGCGCAAACCGGTCAGGTCTGCGTGCTGGCGAGCGGCGATCCGTATCTGTCCGGCATCGCCACCACCCTCCGTGACCGCGGCTACGCACTCGACGTCCACCCCGCCGTCTCCTCGGCGACGCTGGCCCGCGCGCGGCTCGGCTGGTCCTTCGAGGAAACCGAGGTCGTGACGGTCGTCGGCCGCGCCGTCCACCGCGTCGCGCGAGCGCTGGCGCCCAACCGGAAAGTGCTGGTACTGGGCGGCTCCGCAGCGGAACTGCGCGAGCTGCTCAACGCCCGCGGCTACGGCGATTCCTCCCTGACCGCCTTGGAAAACCTCGGCGCGGACGACGAACGGATCACCGACGGCTGGACCCACGACCCCGGCCCGCTCACCGTCTTCGCCCTCCTCTGCCAAGGCCCCGGCCTCCCGCTCACCGGCCTCCCCGACGACGCCTTCGAACACGACGGCCAGCTCACCAAACGCGACGTCCGCGCGTCCGCCCTCGCCCGCCTCGCGCCGGCTCCCGGCGAACTCCTGTGGGACGTCGGCGCGGGCGCGGGCAGCATCGGCATCGAATGGTCCCGCGCGCACCCGCTGAACCGCGCCGTCGCGATCGAACGCGATCCCGCGCGCGCGGAACGCATCCAGCGCAACGCCAATGCCCTTGGCGTGCCGGAATTACAGGTGGTCACCGGACCGGCGCCCGACGCGCTGGCCGGGCTCCCCCGCCCGGACGCGGTCTTCGTCGGCGGCGGCCTGACCGTGCCCGGCGTCCTCGACCGGTGTGTCGAAACCGACGCCCGGATCGTCGCGCACGGTGTCACCCTCGAAGCCGAGCAGATCCTGGCCGCCGCGTACGCGCGGCACGGCGGGGAACTGCAACGGATCTCCGTGGAGCACGCGAAACCGCTCGGCGGGTTCACCGGCTGGACACCGTCCCGCGCAGTAACGCAGTGGAGCTGGAAATGACCGTTTACTTCATCGGCGCCGGACCGGGCGCGGCCGACCTGATCACGGTGCGCGGCCGCGACCTGCTCGCGCGCTGCCAGGTGTGCCTGTACCCGGGCAGCATGACGCCGACTGACCTGCTCGCCTACTGCGCGCCGGACGCCGAACGCGTCGACACCGCGAACCTCAGCCTGGACCAGATCACCGCGAAGCTGATCGACGCGCACCGGGCCGGGCACGACGTCGCGCGGCTGTGTTCGGGTGATCCGTCGCTGTACAGCGCGGTCGCCGAGCAGGTCCGGCGGCTGGAGCCGGAAGGCGTGCCGTACGAGATGGTGCCCGGGGTCCCGGCGTTCGCCGCCTCCGCCGCCGTGCTCGGCCGGGAACTGACCGTCCCGGGCATCGGGCAGAGCCTCATGATCACGCGCGCGCAGGCGCGGTCTACCGCGATGCCGGACGCCGAAACGCTCGAAAACTTCGCCCGCACCGGCACGACTCTCGCGCTGCACCTGGCGATCAACCACATCGAGCGCGTCACCGGAGAACTCGCCGGACACTACGGCGAGGACTGTCCCGCGGCCGTCGTCGCGCTGGCCAGCCAGCCAGGGGAAACCGTGGTGCGGGGCACGCTCGCCGATATCGCCGCTCAAGCGAGGGCCGCCGGGATGACCCGCGCGGCCACGATTTTCGTCGGCCGGGTCCTCGCCGCGGGCGGGTTCCCGGACAGTTTCCTGTACTCGAGCACCCGGGACCGGGCGAGCCAACCGGAGTCGTTGTGACCGAACTGCGCTGGGGCCTGCTGGCCACCGGGACCATCGCCGCCGAATTCGCCGCGGGCGTCGAGCAAAGCCGCCACGGCGTGCTCGCCGCGGTGGCCTCGCGCACAGCCGACCGGGCGCGCGATTTCGCTGCCAGGTACGAAATCCCGAAGGCGTACGGCAGCTACGAAGAACTCCTCGCCGACCCGGACGTCGACGCGGTTTACGTCGCCACCCCGCACGCGCAGCACGAGGAATGGGCGATCCGGGCGGCCGAAGCGGGCAAGCACGTGCTGTGCGAGAAGCCGCTCACCCTCACCGCGCCCGACGCCGAGAAAGTCATCGACGCCGCGCGGCGCAACGACGTTTTCCTCATGGAAGCGTTCATGTACCGAATGCATCCGCAGACGCGACGGCTGGTCGAGCTGATCGAAAGCGGCGCGATCGGCGAAGTCCGGGCCGTGGACGTCACGTTCAGCTTCGATTCCGACGAGAACGACGCGGCCCGGCTGGGCGACCCCGCGCTCGGCGGCGGCGGAATCCTCGACGTCGGCTGCTACTGCACCTCGCTGGCCCGGCTGGTTTCGCAGGCCGCGACCGGAAAACCGGCGGTGGAGCCGACGCGCGTCACCGGCATGGCGCGGCTCACCGAAAGCGGCGTCGACGAGTTCGCGATGGGCCTGCTGCGGCTGCCCGGCGACATCATCGCCCAGCTGTCCTGCGGCTATCTGCTCGCGCAGGACGACCACATCCGGGTCTACGGCACCGCCGGCCAGCTGTACGTGCCGAAACCCGCGTGGATCCACCAACTGCGCGCGCCGGGCGTTTCGACGATCGTGCTGACTCCGTCGGACGGCGAGCCGGAGGTCATCGAAATCGAAGCCACACAAGGTGTTTACGCCCGCGAAGCGGATTACGTCGCCGCGCACGTCGCCGACCGGCAGGGCCCGGAACTGACCTGGGCCGAAACGCTCGCCAACATGCGCACCCTCGACCGGTGGCGCACGGCCGTCGGGTACGGGCGATGACGGTTCTGATCCTGGGCGGCACCGCGGAGGCCCGCGACCTCGCCGCCCAGCTGCACGAACGCGGCGTCGCGGTGATCTCGTCCCTGGCCGGACGCGTCACGCGGCCGCGCCTGCCCGTCGGCGAAGTGCGGATCGGCGGCTTCGGCGGTGTCGAAGGACTCACCGCCTGGCTGCGCGAAAACGACGTGCGGGCGGTGGTCGACGCCACGCATCCGTTCGCGGAACGCATCGGCGCCAACGCTTTCCACGCCGCCCAAGCTGCTGGCCTCCCCCTCCTGCGGCTCGCCCGCCCGGGCTGGCAGCCGACCGGCGGCGACCGCTGGCACTGGGCCGACGACCTCGAAGAAGCCGCCGCGCTCCTGCCCGGCCTCGGCTCCCGCGTGTTCCTCACCAGCGGCCGCCAGGGCCTGGCCGCGTTCGCCGACCTCGACCCGCTGTGGTTCCTGATCCGCTGCGTCGACCCGCCCGGCCAGCCGCTGCCGAGAGCGCACGAGGTGGTGCTCGACCGCGGCCCGTTCCGTCTCGACGGCGAACGCGCGCTGATGACCGAACACGACATCGACGTCCTGGTCACCAAGGACAGCGGCGGCGCGATGACCGCCGCGAAGCTGACCGCCGCGCGGGAACTCGGCCTGCCGGTGGTCGTCGTGCGCCGCCCGCCCCGACCGTCCACAACGGAAACCGCGGATGTAGCCGCCGCTGTCGAATGGGTGCTCAACCAATGAACCAACCGTTTTACGACGTCCTGCATCGCCGCCGCGACGTCCGCGCCGAGTTCACCGGCGAACCGGTCGACGACGCCGTGCTCACCCGGGTGCTCGAAGCCGCGCACGCCGCGCCGAGCGTCGGGATGAGCCAGCCGTGGGACTTCGTGCTGGTCCGCGACCCCGGCACGCGCGAGGAATTCGCCCGGCACGTGCACGAGGAACGCGACGTGTTCGCCGCGTCGCTGGACGGCGAGCGCGCGGAGACGTTCTCCAGGATCAAGGTCGAAGGCATCCGCGAATCGAGCCTCGGCATCGTCGTCACCTACGACGAGCAGCGCGGCGCCCCGGCCGTGCTCGGGCGGCACGCGATCGCCGACGCCGGGCTGTACTCGGTGTGCCTGGCGATCCAGAACCTGTGGCTCGCCGCGACCGCGGAAGGGCTCGGCGTCGGGTGGGTGAGTTTTTACCGCGAACCCGTGCTCGCGAAGCTGCTCGGCATCCCCGCCGGGATCCGGCCGGTGGCCTGGCTTTGTATAGGACCGGTAACGAATCTCGCCGAGGTTCCGGACCTCGAACGGCACGGCTGGCGCAGCCGCGCGCCGCTGGCCGGCGCGGTACACCACGAGCGGTTCACCCCGCGGGACGAGGGGTCCGCGCAACCGCGCCGACCCTGACCCAATAGATTTCCTCTAATGCGTCCGATTGCCGTAGTGCTGGGGTTGCTTTCGGCGCTGTGCGCCCTGGCCTATCCCTTCCTGCCGGTCGTGCAGGACACCGCGGAAGTCGTCTGGCCCACCGCCTCCGACACGCGTGCCGTCAACGCGCCCTTGACCGGGTACTGGGCACAGGACCTGAAGGCCGAGCTGCCCTGCGAGACGATCCGCTCGCTCGACGCGCGCACGAACGGCCCCGCGCTGCTGTTCTCGACCGTCCCGGACGGGCGCACCGGCAAGCACGCGGCCAACGGCGTCGGCCTGCAGCTGCGCGTCGACAACGGCGTGCTGCTCGCGTCCAGCCAGGGCCAGCAGATCGCGCAGCAGCCGCTCCCGCAGGAGGGCTGCTCGGTCACGCTGGACTCGGACGCGACCCAGATGACGCTCACGGTCGGCAAGACCCCGATCTTCCACACCACCGGCGACGTCCGGCCGCGGGTGCTCGGCATCTACTCCTCGATCACCTCCGCGCGCGACCCGATCGCCGGGCTGCACGTGTCGGTCGTCCCGGACACCCGCTACCAGACCTCGCCGACCGCGCTGAAGGTCGTCGTCGGCATCCTCGCCGCGCTGTCGTTCCTCGGCTGCCTGATCGCGGTCTGGCGGATGGACTCCGGGTTCGCCCGCCGCGCGCCGCGCTGGGCCCCGGTCGGCTGGTGGCGGCTGACCGGCCGCGACGCGACGGTGTTCGGCGTGCTCGGCGCGTGGGTGTTCATCGGGCCGGTGACGTCGGACGACGGCTACATCCTCACCATGGCCCGGGTCACCGAGGCCACCGGCTACCTCACGAACTACCACCGCTGGTTCGGCGTCGCGGAGGCCCCGTTCGGCTGGTTCTACCACCTGTACGAGCTGATGACGCACGTCAGCACGGTGCCGCCGTGGATCCGGCTGCCCTCGTACCTGCTCGGCGTGATCAGCTGGCTGCTGATCAGCCGCGAGGTGATGCCGAGGCTGGGCACCCAGGTCCGCCGCAGCCGCGCGGCCGGCTGGGCCGCCGCGGCGGTGTTCCTGGTCTGGTGGATGCCCTACAACAACGGCGTCCGGCCGGAACCGGTCGCCGCGCTCGGGTCGCTGCTGGCGATCTGCGCGGTCGAACGCGCGCTGGTCACCCGCCGCCTGCTGCCGCTGTGCCTCGGACTGACCGCGGCCGCGTTCACCCTCGCCGCGACGCCGACCGGGCTGATCGCCGTCGCCCCGTTCCTGGTCGCCGGGAAACCGCTGTTCAAGCTGGTCCGGCAGCGGTCGGCGAGCGGCTGGCTGCCGATGCTCGCGCCGATCCTCGCGTCCGGCTTCCTGGTGCTCGTGGTGATGTTCGCCGACCAGACGTTCGCGACCGTCCAGGAGGCCACCCGCATCCGCACCGCGGTCGGCCCGAACCTGTCGTGGTTCCAGGAACTCGCGCGGTATCAATTGCTGTTCGAGAACCTGCCGGACGGCTCCGCGCCGCGCCGGTTCCCGGTGCTGCTCGTGCTGCTCTGCACGGTCACCTGCCTGGTGGTGCTGCTGCGCCGCGGCCGGATCCCCGGCGCCGCGCTCGGGCCGAGCCGCAGGCTGATCGGCACCACCGCGCTGTTCTTCCTGCTGCTCGCGCTGACCCCGACGAAATGGACGCACCACTTCGGCGCGTTCGCCGCGGTCGGCGCGTCGATGGCGGCGCTCACCGCGCTGGCGACCAGTTCGACCGTGCTGCGCTCCAACCGCAACCGGGCGGCGTTCCTCGCGGTGCTGCTGGTGGTCGGCGCGCTCGCCGCGACCGGGCCGAACACGTACTGGTTCGTCTCGCGGATCGGGGTGCCGTGGACGAACGTCGCGCCGTCGATCGGCGGCGTCCCGCTGTCGACGATCCTGCTCGGCGCCGCCGCGGTCGCCGGGATCTACGCGTTCGTGGAGAACATCCGGGCGCACCGGCCAGGCCCGGCGCTGACCCAGCAGGAGGGCCGGAGCCGGTCGCTGCGGCTGGGTTCGCTGTCGCTGGTCGTGGTGTGCGGTCTCGTCGCGGCGGGCGAGATCTACACGATGGGCGCGGCGATCTACTTCCAGCGCGACAGCTACAGCCTGGGCGCGGCCAACCTCGGGCATCTGGCAGGCAAGAGCTGCAACCTGTCCGACCACGTGATGGTGGAGCGCGACGCGGCGAAGAGCATCCTGCACCCGCAGCCCGACCAGCGGACGGTGCCGGAGAAGCCGGTGACGCAGAACCCGCCGAACCCGCTGCCGAACCCGGACCAGGACAACGGCCGGGTCCAGACCGGCTTCCACACCAGCCCGGTCGACGACAAGGACCCGCTGGCCGAACCGCCGCACGGGTTCAAGCAGGACCAGGTGCCGATGTGGAGCAGCTACCTCGACACGCAGACCCGCGCCGGACGGCTGCGCAGCGACTGGTACGCGCTCACCGACCGGACCGAGAACGGCCAGATCGTGGTCGCCACCGCGAGCCAGTCCCGGCGGCCCACGTCGGTGAGCCTGGAGTACGGCGTGAACACCCCCGAGGGCGTGCGCGTGCTGCGCGGCCAGTTCGCCCTCCCGCCCGGCGCGGGCACCGGCGGCTGGAACGACACCCGGATCAACCTGCGCGACCTGCCGCCGGAAACCACGTCGGTGCGGATCGTGATGGTGGACAACGACCTCACCGAGGACGGCTGGATCGCCGCGTCCGCGCCGCGCGTGCCGACCTTCACCACGCTCACCGACAAGCTCGCGGGCAAATCGGTGTACATCGACTGGCCGGCGTCGTTCGTGTACCCCTGCGCGAACCCGGTCACCTCGCACGACGGCATCTCCGCGATGCCGGACTACCGGATCACCCCCGGCCAGCTGGCCGACGAGGCGAAGTGGGCGTCCAGCACCAACGGCGGCCCGAACGGCTGGCTCGAGGAGATCGCGGAAGAACCGGAAGTGCCGAGCTATCTGAACGGCCAGCCGTACCAGTCGTGGGGACAGCTGCTGCAGATCGAGCCTTACACGACCGGGGTCGCGCCGACGGTGCGGCACGGGGAGAAGACGGTGTGGGGCTGGTGGTCGCCTGGACCGGGGCCGTCGCAGCCGAACGGCAAGGACCCGACG
This sequence comes from Amycolatopsis sp. NPDC054798, assembly GCF_053611505.1. Lineage (NCBI taxonomy): Bacteria > Bacillati > Actinomycetota > Actinomycetes > Pseudonocardiales > Pseudonocardiaceae > Amycolatopsis > Amycolatopsis sp. NPDC054798. The sequence goes on from NZ_JBSHAM010000068.1 coordinate 44,473, forward strand.
CGCTAGTGCCTCGTGGGGGGGGCGTCGGGGGTTGACGCGGCGGGGCGCGGAGGCGGAGGGGGGGCGGGGTTCAGCGGGGGGGGCGGAGCG
>NZ_JBSHAM010000069.1:0-9910 GCF_053611505.1 Amycolatopsis sp. NPDC054798
CCCCTGAGGGAATCTGATTCCCTCAGGGGTCCCCTCACGGACCTTCAGTTCCTGGCATGGGGAGCCGGTCGAGCGCCGGGATCACACCGCGGACATCCCGGTGATCCGCCACTTCCCGCCGATCCGCTCGGCCGTGACGCTCAGCTGCGCGGCCCCGGTGCTGTGCTGCCCGTCGCCCCGAGCGCCGGTCTGGTCGAGGAACACCAGCAGCGCCGCGCGGTCGCCGTCGAGCAGTTTCACCCCGGACGCGACGGCGGTCGAGGTCACGACGAGCTTCTGGTCGGCGGCGAGCTTGCGGACCTGGCCGAAGAGCTGGCGGTACTGGGCGAGCGCGGGTCCGGTGAGCAGGTCCTTGGCGGCCTGCTCGTTCCTTGCCGGATCGTCGTAGCGGTAGGAGAAAAGCGTGCCGAGCGCGGTGCTGATCTGCTTCGCCGCGTCGGCCGTGCCCGCTGCGTCGGACAGGGCGGTGTTGTGGGCGACGACGGCGTTCGTGTCGCGCGCTTCGAGGGTGAACCACACCGCCAGCCCGGCCATCACGACCGCGACGATCGCGAACGCCAGCCGGGGCCGGAGTTTCGGCGGTACGTCCGGTTTCTGGTCTGCAGCGTCCGGCTCTTCGTTCTCCGCCACCAGTTTCTCATCCACGGCGTCCGGTTCTTCTTCTGCCAGCAACGGTTCCCCGGCAGCATCGTGCGGTTCCGGGAGCCCCGGCAGGCGGCGTCCGGCGACTTTGACAGCCCGCTTCTTCGTACGAGTGGTCACGGTGCCTCCCCTGCCGGAACCTGGCCCAGTGCGGTGACGCGCCAGCCGTCCGGCGCACGGGTCAAGCCGGCCTGGAACCGGGAACGCTTGGTCACGGCGTCCTCTCCGGCCGGGGCGACGACCAGTTCCACGGACGCGATCAGCTTCGCGGTGCCCGCCGCAGTGTCCACTTCGGTCACCGCGGCGTCGGTCACCTTGCCGGTGGTGACGGTTTTCGCCTGCCCGATCCGGTCGAGGCTGCCCTGGCGGTCCTGCGCGAGTTCGTCGTGCAATGCGCCGCCGGACGCGTCCAGCCAGCGCTGGTATCCGGCCGCCGCCTGTCGATAGTCCAAAGTGGTCAGTCCAGCGATCGCGGAACGCCCTGCCCGCAACGCGTCTTCCCGGACGACGGCGCGGGCGACGCCGTCGTCATGCGAAGCTTGCCACCAGGTGTACCCGGCCCATCCGGCCGCCGCGGTCGCGAGGACCGCCGCGGTCTGGGCCAGCCACGCGAAGACCTTCACGGTTGTCCTCCCGGCGCGTTCTGCGATCCCCGCACGTTCGTCGGGTCGCCCTTCGGCAGCGCGCAGCGCGCCGCCGTGTTCAGCGGTCTGGTCGAGGTGTCGAGGCCGTCGCGATGGGGCGTCGAGTATCCGGTCGTGCACGGCGGCGGATCGAAAAACGACAGCGACAGCCCGAAATGCGCGCCGTCTGCCCGGACCACCGCCCCGGCCGCGGCGACTGCCCGGGGAGCGGTGATCAGCAGCTGCCGCAGCCCGCTCTGCCGGGATTCGAGGACGTCCGCGGTGCTGAGCAGGTTCGCCAGCAGCACACCCAGCTGCGGCCCGGAGTCGCGGATCAGCGAGCCGACTTCGTTCGCGGCGGCGGGCACCGCCGGAATGAGCGTCCGGAGGTCGCCGTCGGATTGCTTGAGCATCGACGCGAGCAGTTTGGCGTTGGCGCCGAAACTGCGGATCGCGTCGGCCTGCTGCACTTGGGTGTCGAGGACGGTGTGCGCGTCGGTGACAAGCCGGGTCAGCGGCGCGACGTGCGTGCTCGCCGCCTGCACGAACTCGATGCCTCGGCCGATCAGCTGATCCAGCGCGGGGCCGGCGTCGGAAGTCGCGTTATACAGCTCGTCGACGACCGTCCGCAGTGCGGGCTGGGGCACCGACGCGGCAAATGAGTCCACAGTGGACATCACAGTGTCGACCGGCAGCGGGATTTTCGTATCCGCCTGGGTGATCACCGAACCGTCGTGCAGGACCGGCCCGCCGTCGGTGCGCGGCCGCAGGTCGACGTACTGCTCGCCGACAGCCGACCGGTCGGCGACGACCGCCTCGGTGTCGGCGGGAACCGGCGCGGTGCCGGAGTCGATGTCGAGATCCGCTTCCATCCCGGCGGGGGCGAGCCGGAGCTGTCCGACCCGGCCGATCGGCACTCCCCGATAGGTGACCTCGGCGTTGGTGAAAATGCCGCCGCCGGTCGGGAATTGCGCTTTCACGGTGTAGCCGCGGCCGAAGAACACCTTGTCGAGCCCGGCGTAAACCGCTCCGACGTAGGCGACGCCGACGACGGCGATCACGACGAACACCGTTACTTGGACGCGCACGAACCGGGTCAGCATCAGTGCCCCGTTTTCAGGAAGCCGTTGAGGTAGTCGCCGCGGATCGCGTCCAGCGCGGCGTCCGGGAACGGGAAGGTGAAGACCATCTCCATCGCCTTCGGGAGTTTGTCCCCGGAATCGGCCAGCCGCCGCAGCAACGGCGCGAGGGCGGTGAGATCGGCGACCAGGTCGTCTTTGCTGCGGTTGACCGTCCCGACGGCGACCGAGGTCAGGCCGTCGAGCGACTTGAGCATCCCGACCAGCGCGTCCCGCTGCTGGTTGAGGACGCTGATGCCGGGCGTCAGGCCGTTGAGCGTCGCAGTGATCTGATCGGTGTGCGCGTTCAGCGTCTCGGCGAGCTTGTTGACGCTGTCGATGGCTCGCGTGATCTCGCCGCGCTGCTCGTCGAGGCCCTTGACCAGAGTGTCCAAACTGGACAGCAGACTGCGGGCCGCGGTCTCCTTGCCGCCAAGCGCCTCGTTGAGCTGGTGGCTGATGTTCTGGACCTGCGCGACCCCGCCGCCGTTGAGCAGCAGGGAAAGCGCGCCGAAAACCTCTTCGATCTGCGGGGTCAGCGTCGAGCGGTCGAGCGGGATGACCGCGCGGTCGGCGAGCCTGCCCACCGGCGTCGCGTCCGGCGGCGGGGCCAGTTCGACGAACTTCTCGCCGAGGATGCTGGCCTGCCGCAGCCGCGCGACGGCGTTGGCGGGCAGGTCGACGTCGCCGTTGACCACCAGGTCCACGATCGCGCTGTGCCCGTCCGGGGCGAGTCCGACCTTGACGACCTGGCCGACCGGCACGTCGTTGACTTTGACCCCGGACTGCGGCACCAGGTCCAGCACGTCGGCGAAGCTCGCGGTGACGTGCATCGGGTGGTCGCCGAGCGCTGCGCCGCCGGGAAGCGGAATGTCGTAGACGCTCACCCCGGCCCCGCAGCCGGTGGTGACCAGCACCAGCGTCAGCATCGCGGCGCCCTTCGCCAGGGATTTCATTTCGTCTCCGGGAATTCGAGGAGGTTGCCGCGGCCGTCGATGACCCCAGCGTCCGCGTCGTAGGCGCCCAGCAGGTTCGTCAGTGCGTTCGGCGCCGCACTCAGTGCCTCGGCGAGGGAATCCTTCTGATTCACCAAAACCTTCGTGACCCCGGCCAATTTGTCCACATTGGACTGCACTTTGCCGCGGTTGTCCCTGATGAACCCCTGCACGACGCCCAGCGCCTTGGTCAGTTCGGTCAGCGCGCCGGAGAATTGGTCGCGCTGGTCGGCGAGGACCTTGCTGAGCGAGGCGATCTGGGCGATGGCCTGCTTCACCTGTCCGTTGTTGGCGGCGAGCATCGCGGTGAATTTGCTGATGTTGTCGACCGAACCGAACAGGTCGTCCTTGGAATCGCTGGCGGCACGGGCGAATTCGCCGAGGTTCTTGATCGCCTGCCCGATCGTCTGGCCGTTGCCGTTCAGGTAGGCGGCGGACTTCGTCAAGACGTCGCTGACCGCGCCGTCCTTGTTCGCTCCCTGCGGGCCGAGCGCCGACATCAGCTGGTCGAGGCTGCGCAGCAGGTCGTCGACCTCGACCGGCGTCGCGGTGCGCTCGCGCGGGATCGACGCTCCGTCGGCCAGCTCGGGCCCGCCGGTATAGACCGGGGTGAGCTGCACGTACCGGTCGGCGACCAGACTGGGCGTGATGACGACCGCGCCGGCATCGGCGGGCAGCTGCACGTCCGGCTTGAGCTTCATGGTCACCTTGACGTCAGTGCCGTTCGGCTGGACTTCGGTCACCGAGCCGACCGCGACCCCGAGGACGCGGACGTCGGAATTCGGGTAGATGCCGACCGCGGCGGTGAAGTACGCGGTCACAGTCCGGTCGTGCGGTGCCGCCGCCACCTGCCACCCGGCCGTGAGAAGCAGCGCGCACACCACGCCGAGCGCCAGCGCGCGCAGCCTGGCCCGCTGGCGGGCCCGGGCTCCCAGGTCGATGAGGTGGTGCGCCATCAGCGTCCCCCGTTCTTCGGCGGCAGGCAGCTGCCCGGCGCGGGGCCGGACGGGACGAGCCCGCAGAGGTAGGTGTCGATCCAGCGGCCGTTGCCGACGGCGTTGCCCAGCAGCCGGTAGAAGGGACCGGCCAGGCGGAGGCTGTCTTCGAGATGCCCCTGGTTGCGCTGGAGCACGGTCGCCACGCGGTCGAGCTGGTCGAGCGCGGGCCCCAGGGTTTTCTGGTTTTCCGCGACCAGCCCGCGCAGCTGGACCGACAAGTTCTTGACGCCGCTGAACAGCTTCGCGATCGCGTCCTTGCGGTTATTCAGCTCGGTGAGCAGCGTGGTGCCGTCGCGGATGAGGGCTTGGATCTGACCGGAGCGCTCGCCCAGGGTCTTCGACACCTTGTTGGTGTTCTGGAACAGCTTCACCAGCTCGTCGTCGCGGGAGGCGAGCGTCTGGGACAGGGCGGCGATCCCGGTGAAGGCGGTACGGACGTCGCTGGGCGCCGACGCGCCGAGCGTGTCCGACAGCGTGCGGAACGCCTGCGCGAGCTGGTTCGTGTCGATGGCGCCGACTGTCCCGGCGAGGTCGTTGAACACGGCGGTGACGTCGTAGGGCGAACTCGTCCGCTCGACCGGGATCGGCTGGTCCGGGTCCAGCTCGCCGTCGCCGACCGGGTCGAGCACGAGGTTCTTCTGGCCGAGCAGCGTTTTGATCTTGATCGCCGCGGTCGTCCGGTTGCCCACCCAGGCGTCCTTGACGCGGAACGCCACCTCGACGTGCCCGCCGGCCAGCCCGACGCCGGTGACCTCGCCGACCTTCACCCCGGCGACCCGGACCTCGTCGTTCGGCTTGAGCCCGGCGGCCTCGCGGAACTCCGCCTTGTACGTCGTCCCGCCGCCGAGGACCGGCAGGTCGTCGGAGAAGAAGGTGGCGGTGCCGACCAGTGCCATCACCAGCGCGGTCACCGCGCCCACGGCGATCGGATTGCGCAGGCGGAACGGCTTGATCCGGGGAGGTTTCACCGGCACCTCGCAGCGGTCACCGGGATGCCCGGCAGCGGCCCGCCGGGCGCGGGTTTCGCGTCGGTCTGCACCGAGCAGAGGTAGATGTTCGCCCAGGAGCCGTAGGAGAAGATCGTGCCGATGCGGTCGAGTTTCTTCGGCAGGTTGGCGATGAACTGCTCGAACACCGGGGTGTTGCCGGCCAGGTTCTTGGACAGGTCGCCGAGCGCGGCGATGCTGTCCTTGAGCGGCTGGCGGCCGTCCTGCAGCAACCCGGCGGTGGACGTGGTCAGCTCGCCGAGCCCGCCGATGGCCTGCCCGATCGGTTTCGCGTCCGCGGCGAGGCCGGTGACCAATTGCGCCGTCGTGTCCACGAGCGCGTCGAACTGGTCGCCCTGTGCGTTCACGGTGTCGAGGAGCGTGTTGAGGTTGCCGATCACCTTGCCGATCACGGCGTCCTTGCCCGCCAAGGTGGAGGTCAGCGACGCGGTGTGCTGGAGAAGGCTTTCGATCGTGCTGCCTTCCCCTTGCAGGACTTGGATGATCTCGAAGGACAGCTGGTTGACGTCCTTCGGGGACAGGGCCTGGAAAAGCGGTTTGAAGCCGTTGAAGAGGGTGGTCAGGTCGAGCGCCGGTTTTGTTTTGTCCGGCGGGATCAGCGCGCCGTCGGCGAGCGTCGGGGAAGCTCCGGCGGGGCCGGGGTCGACCGAGAGGTAGCGCTGGCCGACCAGGTTGCGGTAGCGGATCACGACCGAGGCCGCAGCGGTGAGCCGGCGGGTCCGGTCGACGGAGAACGTGACGTCGGCGAGCCGGTGCTCCACGACGCGCACCTCGTCGACCTGGCCGATCCGCACGCCCGCCATGCGGACCTCGTCGCCGGGGTTGACCGACGTCGCGTCGGTGAAGCGGGCGGTGTAGCCGACCGTCGTGCCGACGTTGGAATTGGCGATCGTGATCGCCAGCACCGCGGTCGCGCATACGGTGACGGCAAAGAAGATCAGGCCCTTCACCGCGGGGCCCGCGATGCTCCTCATCGGACAGTCACCTCCGTTCCGCGCAGTGCCGGTCCGATGAGGACACTGCTCCAGTCGGGCACGTCGCCCAGCGTGGGCTTCAGGAGTTCGGCGATGAGCTGCCGCTCCCCCGGCGAGTTCGCCGGACCGAGATCGCCTTCGGCGGCACCCGGGGCCGCGGCTCCACCGCCGTAGCACTTCGGGCCGCCGGCAGCGTCGTAGCGCGGGCTGTCGCGGCCGGGCACGTATTTGTCGCGCGGGTCCTGGACGGTCAGCGTCACGTGCAGGCCCGGTTCGTTCGTTCCCTTGCCGAGAGTCTTCTCCATCAGCGGTTTGAGCCGGTTGACCGCGTCGAACAGGCACGGGAATTCGGGCGAGTACCGCGACAGCAGTTCCAGCGACGGTCTGCTCGCGGCGGAAACGCCGATGATGTTGCCCGAGTTCTTGCGCAGGAAGTCGTTCAGGTTCCCGGCGGCTCCGGTGACGCTCGAGTAGAGCTTCCCGAGGTCACCGCGAGTGTCCACAATGGTCTTCGCGGTCGTCGACAAATCGCTCAATGCCTGGAGGATGTCCGGTGCCGCCCCGGTGTAGACGTCGGCCGCGTCGGCGAGCCCGGTGATGTCCGCCTTGAACTGCGGCAGCAAGGGATTCAGCTGGGCCAGCAAATCCTGCAGCTTCACGATGCTGTCGCCGAGCGGTTTCCCGCGGTTGTCCAGTGCCAGCGAGATCGCGCCGAGCGAGCTGTTCAGTTTCTCCGGCTGAACCGCCCTCAGCAGCGGCAGCAGGTCGCCGAGCACGCGCTCCAGTTCGATCGCGTTGCTCGAACGGTCTTGCGCGATGACGTCGCCCGCCCGCAGCGCGCCGACCGGCCGGGCGGGCAGCACGAGGTTGACGTAACGCTCGCCGAACACCGTCTTCGGCAGCAGCCGTGCGGAAACATTGCCCGGCAGCTGCCCGATCTTCGCCGGGTCGAGCGCCAGGTCGATCTCGGCTCCGGCCGGGGTGCTGCGCACCGCCCTGACTTCGCCGAAGGGCACCCCCTTGACCTTCACCTCGGCCGTCGGCGCGAGCTGGCTGCCGACCCGGTCCGCCTCCAGCGTCACCAGCGCCGAATCGTCGAAGTCCTTGTCGTAGATCGCCACCGCGAGATAGCCGAGCAGGGCGAGCACGCCGAGGAACGCGACCCCGGCGAGCTGGGTGGCCGCCCGGTTCATCCGGACACCTTGACCGTGGTCGTCGCGCCCCAGATCGCCAGCGAGAGGAACAAATCGAGCACGCTGATCAGCACGATGGACGTCCGCACGGCCCGGCCCACCGCGACGCCGACGCCGGCCGGGCCGCCGCTCGCGCGATAGCCGTAGAAACAGTGCGTGAGGATCACGCCGACACTGAAAACGAGCACTTTCCCGAACGACCACAGCACATCGCCGGGCGGAAGGAACAGCGTGAAGTAGTGGTCGTAGGTGCCGCCGGACTGTCCAAAGAAGACGACCGTGGTCAGCCGGGAGCCGAGATAGGAGATCAGCAGCCCGATGACGTACAGCGGGATGATCGCGACGAACCCGGCGACGATCCGCGTCGTCACCAGGTACGGCATGCTCCGCACGGCCATCACCTCCAGCGCGTCGATCTCCTCGGAGATCCGCATCGCGCCGAGCTGAGCGGTAAACCCACTGCCCACTGTGGACGAAAGCGCGAGCCCGGCGACGAGCGGCGCGATCTCTCGCGTGTTGAAGTACGCGGTCAGGAATCCCGTCATCGCCGAGATGTTGATCTGGTTGAGCGCGCTGAACCCTTGCAGCCCCACCGTGACGCCGGTGAACACGCACAGCCCGACCATCACGCCGATCGTGCCGCCGATCACCGCGAGCGCACCGCTGCCGAACGTCACTTCGGCCAGCAGCCGCACGACTTCGCGGAAGTAGCGCGTCACGGCGACCGGAACGGCCGCGAGGGCGCGGACGTAGAAGACGAGCTGGTCGCCGAGGTCGAACAGCTTGTCGCCGGGTTTGCTGAGGTTGGCCACTCAGGTCCCCTTCGCCGGAACGAGTTGCAGGTACAGGGCGGTGAGCACGGTGTTGACGAAGAACAGCAGCAGGAAGGTGATGACGACCGACTGGTTGACCACGTCGCCGACGCCTTTCGGGCCGCCCTTCGGATTCAGGCCGCGGTAAGACGCCACGACCCCGGCGAGGAATCCGAAAATGACCGCTTTCACCGAACTGGCCACGAGATCGGACAGCTGGGCGAGAGCGTTGAAGCTGGCCAGGTAGGCACCTGGCGTGCCGCCCTGGACGATGACGTTGAAGAAGTAGCCGCCGAGCACTCCGACCACGCTGACCAGGCCGTTGAGCAGCACGGACGCCAGCACCGCCGCTTGCACGCGCGGCACGACCAGGCGCTGGATCACCGAAACGCCGAGCACCTCCATCGCGTCGATCTCCTCGCGGATGGTGCGCGCGCCGAGATCGGCGCAGATCGCACTGCCGCCCGCGCCCGAAATGATCAACGTCGTCACGATCGGACTGGCCTGCTGCACGACGGCCAGCACGCTCGCCGCGCCGTTGAACTGCTGCGCGCCGATCTGGTTCGTGAGCGAGCCGAGCTGCAAAGAGATCACCGCGCCGAACGGGATGGAGACGAGGATCGCCGGCGAGATGGACACGCTGGCGATGAACCAGAACTGCTGGACGAACTCCCGCACCTGGTACGGGCGGCGGAACATGGCGAGGATGACGTCGAGCCCCATCGCGCACATGCGGCCGAACTCGCGCAGGCCGTTCACGGCTTTGTGCGGGATCTGGGCGAGCAGGGTCGTCACGACGTGGTCCCGCATCCGTTCGGACCGGAACTGCCGACGCAGCGGAGCACCAGATCGGTCGTCAAAGTGTTGCCGGGCCCGGAAACCAGCCCGGTGAACAGGCGGCTGAGGTCTTCGTGACCGACGCAGCCCGCGAACGGCGGCGTCGTGAAAGTCGTCGTCACCTTCGCCGGCCGCGCGGGAAAGGCGAGCGGCAGCAAGGCTTTGAGCGTCACCTCGGCCGGCTGGGCGGTGCGGCAGTCCGGGCCGACGTCGAGCGGCCTGCCGTCCACTTTCACGTTCGACAGCTTGACGAAGACTTTCGCAGTGACCTCGGAGTCGGCGCAGAGGTTCGTCTGCGTCCGCTTGCAGTTGGTGTCCTTTCCGGTCAGCACCTGGGTGCTGCCGGAGACGTCGCCGTCCGGGACGAGTTCGACCGTCGCGGTGGCCGGCATGAACCGGAACGCGACGAAATAGCTGTCGGTCACGGGAATGCTGAGCTTGCCGGACAGCGGCACGCGGCCGCTGAGGCCGAGCAGCGCGCCGTCGAACCGGCCCTGCGGAAAGGAGATGTCCGAACCGAGCTTCGCGACGTGGCTGGTGGTCGGCTGCTGTGCGTCGCCGACGTAAAACCCGACCGGGAAATTGACGGCGGAGGGGGTCGGCGCTGGGGCGTTTTAGGCGGGCGCGGCTTGGGCCGCGCCCCCCGAAAACGCGACCACCACCCACGAGAGCGAGGACCCGGTCAGCGCAGACAATAGGACATACGCAAAG
>NZ_JBSHAM010000069.1:9920-43881 GCF_053611505.1 Amycolatopsis sp. NPDC054798
GGGCCGCCGCCTACTAAAACCCCCCCGGGAAATTGCGGGGGGGGGGGGGGGGGGGGGGGGGTTTTTGGGGGGGGGGGGGTGCGGGCGCCCCCCCCCAAAACCGCGACCAGCACCAGCGAGAGCGAGAACCGGGTCAGCGCAGACATTCGGACTTCCTCATCGAAGACGACCTTTCCGAAGCTACTGGCGATTCTCGTTGCGGCACAGGGCTTTCCGCATTCTTGTCACGCGGGTCGGCGTTTTCGCGACCCGAATTCACTTCCGGGTGAGCGTCACGTCCAGCCTGTTGCCCGGACCGGAGGCGAGATCCGTGATCAGGCCGGTCAGGAAACCGCAGCCAGTGAACGCCGGGAGGGTGTAGGTCGCGGTCAGCTTGCCGCCGTTGGCCGGGTCGAATCCGGGTGCCGAGACGAGCGGCACTTCGGCGGGCTTCACCGTGCGGCAGGAATGCGACGTCATGATCGGGAAGCCGAACAGCCGCACCTTGGCGAGCTGGACGTCCACCTTCGCGTTCGCCTTGACGGTGCCGCCGGAGAACGTGCCGCCGATCGCGCCGTCCTGGCCGAGCTTGACGGTCGCGGACGCCGGGAGGAAGCCGAACAACCGGAAGTAGACGTCCGATGTGGGCAGGGCGAACCGGGCGTCGAACCTGCCTGCCGCGGCGTCGAACTTCGCTTCCAGGCGTCCGGGGCCGAGCGGCAGGGCGGCGTGCAGCTGCTTGATCGTCGTCTTGCCGCGGACGGAGTACGCGAGTTCGGTGGTGCCCGGCGGGGTGGTGGTCGGCTGGGTGGACGGGGACGTCGGTGCCGTGGACTGGGTCGGCGAGGTGGGTTGAGTCGGCTGGGTCGGTTGTGTGGGGGACGTGGGCTGGGTCGGTTGCGTCGGCTGGGTCGACGACGTGGGTTCCGTGGGTGAGGTGGGTTGCGTCGAGGAGGTCGGCTCGGTCGGCGAAGTCGGCTGTGTCGGCGTCGGCTCGGTGGAAGTCGGCGAGGTCGGCTGTGTTGGTTCGGTGGAAGTCGGCTCGGTCGGCGAAGTTGGCTGGGTCGATGACGTGGGTTGGGTCGGTTGCGTCGGCGAAGTGGGTTGCGTCGGGGACGTCGGCTCCGTCGGAGAGGTCGGAGAGGTGGGCTGCGTCGGCTCAGTCGACGAGGTCGGCGAGGTCGGTGTCGTGGGCGAGGTCGGACTTGTGGGGGTGGTGGGTGTCGTCGGGGTGGTCGGCGTCGTGCTGGTGCCGCCGCCCGGCTTGATGTCGAACGTGCCCAGCAGCTGGTTCTGACCGGGGACCACGACGCAGTCCGAGGTGAACGTGCCGAGGTCGGTCGGCTGGCCGGACGCGGTGCGCGGCGTCATCGTCGTGCTGAAGTTCCCGACGGTCACCGACGCGGTGCCCGCGCTGGGGAACGTCACCGCCGGGGCCTGGCCGCTGGTCTTGACGTGGAACGCGCCCGACGGCGGCACCGGCGTCGACGGGATCGTCAGCGGCAGGCCCAGGTTCAGCGTCTTGTCGACGGGATATTTGAGCTGGGCCGCCGCTTTGGCCGAACCGTCCAGCGTGGTCGCGCCGACCAGGGCGAGGCCTTCGGTCGCCGTCTCCGGCACGGTGACGTCCACGTTGAAGGCGATCGGGGTCGACGCCGAACCCGCGACGGCGTTGTCCGGCAGATTGGTGTCGATCTTCACCGCGAGCACCTGGTCGCCGATGAGCGGGAACGGGCAGTTGTAGTTCAGCGTCAAGCTGGCCGGTGCCGCCTGCGTCGGCCCAGCCCCGGCCACCGCGAGCGTCGCCGCGACGCCCGCGACGGTAACGGCGGCCAGCACACCGGCCGGTTTTCTGGACTTCCAGGAAAACTTCACGGTTCGTCACCTCGGGGAATCGGGATGAATGTGTGCGGAAAATACCTCCGCGATTCCCGCCCGAACAACTGCCGGAGATTTCTTTGTCACTCCGGACGGTGCGCCGGGAAGGAAAAAGAGCACCTGGATCAGGATTTGTCACGCGCGTGCTATCCGGCGCACGGAGAACTGTCACGCCGGGGACAGCGACCGGCGGAATTCTTGCTTTCCCCGGCCGCGGCTCGTTACCTTTCCGGGAAAGGGAAGGAGTGGCTATGCGCCCGCCGGTCATCGCCGTGACGGACCTGGTGAAGAAATACGGCGAAGTCACCGCGCTCGCGGGGGTCAGTCTCACCGTCGCCCCCGGGACTGTGCTCGCGATTCTCGGGCACAACGGTGCGGGGAAAACCACCCTGATCGACATTCTCAGCACGCGCGTCCGGCCGAGCGCAGGCACCGCCCGGGTCTGCGGTCACGACGTTGTGCGGCGCGGTCGCGCGATCCGGCGGCGGATCGGGGTGACCGGACAGTTCGCCGCGGTCGACGACGCCCTGTCCGGACGCGGGAATCTGGTGCTGATCGCCCGGCTGCTGGGCGCTCGGCCGGTGCAGGCCCGGGCGCGCGCCGCGGAGCTGATCGCGTCGTTCGGGCTCGAAGACGCGGCGGACCGGCGGGCCGGCACGTACTCCGGCGGGATGCGGCGCCGGCTGGACCTGGCCGCGGGGCTGGTCGGCGCGCCGGAAGTGCTGTTCCTCGACGAGCCGACCACCGGCCTCGACCCGGTCAGCCGATCGAGCCTGTGGACCGTCGTCGAAGAACTCGCCGCGCGCGGCACCACCGTCGTGCTGACCACCCAATACCTCGAAGAGGCCGACCGGCTGGCCGACCACGTCGTCGTCCTCGGCCTCGGCCACATCACGGTTTCCGGCACCCCCGCCCAGCTCAAAGCGAGGCTCGGCAGTCGCACGGCGACGCTGACGCTCGGCAGCGAACTCACCTTGCGGCGCGCCGCGGACGCGGTATCCCGCCTCGGCCTCGCAGCGGCCCGCGCCGGACTGACGCTGACCGTCCCGCTGCGCGGCCCCGGCGACATCACAGTGCTGGTGCGCGCGCTCGACGCGGCCGAGGCTCCGCTGCGGGACCTGACGGTGACTGAGCCGACGCTCGACGATGTTTACCTGTCCCTGCACCGAACGGCGGCCAGCACGTGACGCTATGCCGCCTCCATCCGGCCGCCGCCGCTAGCAGCTCGCGAGCGGGATTCTTCGAGTTGCCGCAACCCGCCGAGCTTCCCTCGCGAAACCTGGCCCGTGCCACCCCGACAACTCCTACCTCTCCCCGCACCGAACGACGACCGCCCATGGCCCCGCCCCGCCACCATCCGGCAACCGCCGCACGCTCCCCACACGCCACATTCCCCGGATCGCCCCAGCCGACCGCGCCTATGCCGGACGACGCTCGCCTTCCCCCGCACCGAACGGCGACCAGCCCATGACCCAATCCCGCCCCCGTCCAGCCACCACCCCACTAACCGACCCAGCCGCTTGGCCCGAAGCCACCTTCTGGACCCAAGTCCGCGTGCTCGCCGCCCGCTCCCTGCGCACCGCGTTCGGCGACTGGCGGCTAGTGTTCTTCGGCCTGCTCCAACCGGTCGTCCTGCTCCTGCTGTTCAGCCAAGTGTTCAGCGGCGTCGGGGCGCTGCCGAGCGTCGCGGCGTACCAGGGATACGTCAATTTCCTGGTGCCCGCCACCCTGGTCAACATCTCGATGACGACCGCGATGAGCTCAGGCGCGGGCCTGCTCGCGGAGATCTACAGCGGTTTCACCGGACGGCTGCGCTGCCTGCCGATCTCGTTGTTCTCGGTGCTGATGGCCCGCACCCTCGCCGATTCCGCACGGCTCTGCGTGCAACTGGTCGTGACGGTGGCCGCGAGCGTGCTGTTCCTCGGCTTCCGCCCGGCGGGCGGGGTGCTCGGGCTCAGCCTGGCGTTGGTGCTGACGCTGGTCGTGGGCTGGTGCCTGAGCTGGGTGTTCGTCGCGATCACGACGTGGCTGCGCAAGGCCGAGACGCTCCAGGCCGCGTCGTTCGTGGTGATGTTCCCGCTGATGTTCTCTTCGAGCGCGTACATGCCGCTGGACTCGATGCCGGAGTGGGTCCGCGCGGTGTCGTCGGTCAACCCGCTGACGTACGCGATCGACGCGACCCGGGCGCTGGCCCTCGCCCGCCCGGTCGGCTGGTCGGTCGCGGCGGCGCTGGCGATCGCGGCGGTGGCCGCGGCGGCGGGCAGTGCGCTGGCCGCTCGTACGTTCCGCAATCGCGAGTAGCCAGGCAAGGAATGGGCAAAGCCCGGCCTAGACCAATGCCTCCAAGCGGGACGCGGCCTCCGTCGCACCGCCGGCCGCGGCGAATGAGTCGCGGATGCGGGCCGCTCCCGCGCGATATCCCGGAGCCGCCGCGATCGCCTCGCGGATCTCCGGGGCTTCGGCGCGGTCGAAGCGCAGCCGGACCCCGGCCTGGGCGGCGACCACTTGCTGGGCCAGGATCGACTGGTCGTCGCGGATCGGGGCGACCACCAGCGGAAGCCCGGCCGCCAGCGCCTCGCAGACTGTGTTGTGCCCGCCGTGGCAGACCACCGCAGACGCCCGCGCGAACACCTCGACCTGAGGGATCCGCCGGGCCAGCACGACGTTCTCGCTGACCAGGCGGCCGGCCGGATCGACGACCAGCCCCCGGACGTGCGGCATCCCGGACAGCGCGGCGACACTCTCCGAAAGGAACCGCTCCCCCGCCGACGCGTTGGAGGTCCCGAGAGTCACGACCACCAGCGGCCGTGAGTCCACAAAGGACCTGTCGAATCCGCTTGGCACGGCGGGAAGAACCGGTCCGACGTAGCAGACTGGTGCCGCGACTCTCGCCTGCCCGGCCAGTGCGCGGGTGGTGAACGCCACCACCAGGTGCGGAGAGAATCGCAGGTCCGTGTGCAGGACTCCGTGGCGCGCGCACAGTCGCGTTTGAAGTCCCGCCACCCAGGACGCGATCCTCGGCATCGACGCGAGGGGATCGGCCAGTTCGGCGGACGTCGAAGCCGACGTCGCCCACGGCAGCCCGCACCGCGCGGCGACCAGCGCGCCCGCCAGCGCCTGCTGATCGGCCACGACGACATCGGGGCGGAAGTCCTCGACGGCTCGCTGCACTCCCGGCGTCATCGCGTCGGCGAGCGGGACCAGATAGGACTCCCAGAGGTATTTCAACGCCGCGAATCCGCGCAGCTCCGGCGGCCGGAGCGCCACCGAAAACGGCCGCGAGTCCCCGGCCCGGAACACCTTCCCGGTGACCACAATGGAC
Source organism: Amycolatopsis sp. NPDC054798 (assembly GCF_053611505.1). NCBI lineage: Bacteria > Bacillati > Actinomycetota > Actinomycetes > Pseudonocardiales > Pseudonocardiaceae > Amycolatopsis > Amycolatopsis sp. NPDC054798. The sequence goes on from NZ_JBSHAM010000069.1 coordinate 15,100, forward strand.
ACTTCCGGCGCGGGTCCGCACCAAGCCACCTCGTGGCCGCGCGAGGAAAGAGCCTCGGCCACCCCGCGCAACGGCGCGATGTGCCCGGCCAGCGGCGGGACCACCAGCAGGAACCTCATCCCGAATGCCGCCCGATCCACTCCAGCACCAGTTTGCGCACCTCGCGGTGCTGCTCCACCAGCACGGAATGCCCCTGCCCCTCGAACACGTGCAGCTCGCCGCGCGGCAGCAGCGAGGTCAGCGCTTCGAGGTCGTCGGCCTGGTATCCGTGGCTTCCCAGTACGGACAGCACCGGACAGCCGATCGCCGCGACCTGCTCCCAGGTGAGCAGCGGCCCGAGCGGCACCTCCTCGGCCATCTTCGTCGACATGATCCGCTCGGCCGCCAGCCGCGCCAGCCGCCGGTGGTGCGCGCTGAAGTTCGCCTCGATCCAGGCGAAGCTCTCCTCCGTCTGCAGGAAACGCACGGTGTGCGCGAGGATTTCGCTCATTTTCCCGGCCCACACTTCGGTCGCCGGTTCCGATTCGATGCACACGATGCTGCGGACCCGCTCCGGATTGGCGGCCGCGTAGCTGTAGGCGAGCGTGCCGCCGAAGCTGTTGCCCACGAGATGCACCGGCCGGTCGATGCCGAGCTGGCGCAGCAGGTCGTCGAGGTCGGCGACGAAGTCGGCCAGGGTGTAGCCCCGGACCGGTCGCTCGGTCTTGCCGTGGCCGCGCAGGTCGTAGCTGATCACGTCGATGCCAGCGGCCGCGACCGGGGGCGCCAGCGTCAGGTAGAAGCTCGCGAGGCTGTCGGTGCCCATGCCGTGCAGGAACACCACGGTCTCGGTGCCGCCGGCGGGCACGAGCTGCACGTTGGTGCGCAGCCCGTTCACGGTCATCGTGGGCACGTGCGCTCCCCCACGAACCGGGCGATGTCGCCGACGGTCAATCCGATGACGTCGTCGAGATCCTTCTCCGCCAGGTACTCGGCGAGGTTGACGTCCGCGCCGAAATGCTCGGCGAGGATGCTCGCGAAGGTCACCAGGTCGATGCTCTCCAGCTGCAAGTCCTCGTGGAACGTCGTCTCGGGGGTGATCTCGATGCCGAGCACTTCGGCGTCGCCGACGAGTTCGCCGAGCAATTCCGCGACGACGTCGAAGACGGCTGAGGCGTGGTCGATGGTCATGTCGTGCTCCTGAGTTGTGCGATAGCGGTGTCGCCGTCCAGCTCGACGGCGACGGCGAGGTCCGGCAGATTGCGGCCACGCCCGGACACCCGGCCGTCGTCGTGCACCCGGATCTCAGCCGGGTACACCGGCTCGGCCAGCTCCGCGCGAACAGCGTCTTTCGCCGCGATCCGAGCCAACAGCCAGCCACGCTGCCGACGCGGCGGCACCGCAGCGAACTCCGCCCGCTCCTCCGCCGCGAGATAAACCCCGGCGTAGATTTCGCGCGCGGCGACGGTCGGCCAGCGGTCGGTGACGCAGACCCGCCCGTCGGTCAGGCGCTCCGAAAGCAGGTGCCGGTCCGGGAAGGCATAAACGCGATGGGCCGCGCGGTCGCACGGGAACCGGACGTCGCGCCAGCCTTCGACAGTCGCGAGCACCCGGCCGTCGCGCACCAGTTCGGCGTCCATCTCCAGGACATCCGGCCGGGGCAGCCGCGTCCGGACCAGGCACTCGACCCGGGTACCGACCGCGGGTTCCGCCTCGTGCCAGGTGATCCGGCCGATCGACCGCGGGAAAGCGAGCAAATCGTCGGACCGGGTCGCCATCAGCCAGCAGCCGAGGAGCTGGCCCACGTTGTCGAGCAGCCCGCCGGGCGCCGACGGCACCACCAGCTCCCCTCGGATGTGCTGCTCGCCGAGACCGGTCAACCGGGCCAAGCCCTGGTACGCCGGGCCGTGGAACATCTCGCGCCGCGCGTAGATCTCGGCCGCGCTCAACGGCGGCGGGGTCTCGGGTGCGGGGATTCCGGTGCGCGCGGGAGAAGGCGCGAAGGTCCCCAGCTCGACAGTCAACAACGCGTACGGTCCAATCTCGACAGTCACGTGATCGCCCTGGCGGCTGAGCGACAACGGCACCTGCTGGGCCGGTGAGGCGATCAGCCACCGCGAGAACACCGCGTCGCGGACCGTGACCGCCGTCGTGCCCGGCCAGGTCCGTTCGACCGCCCGGCAGGCGAGGTCCACCAGCGTCGTGGCGGGCACCACCGGCCGGAAGTCCGTCTCGTCCGGCCAGCCGTCGCGTTGCCGGAAGAAGCGGTGGTCGCGCAGGTACGGCATCGCAGCCAGCGAAACATCCACAATGGACTCAACCCGGCGCTGCGCAGCGGCCGCGACGACGTCCGCCGCGGTCTGGCGAGTCTGGTCGAGCAATGCGGCGAACTCCGAGGCGACCGCATCGGGCACCCCTGAGGGAAGCTTCGGCAGGCTCCGGTCCTCGACCAGACCGTGGGCCCGATTTCCCAGCGACAGCAAGGGACTTCCGGTGTTGAGCCGGATCCGCTTCGGCTCCGCAGCGGCGAAGTCGGGGTCGCCGCCTTCGACCCATATCGCTGTCGCGACGCGGCGAAGCTGGGCGAGCCCGGAACGCGCGGTGGACCCGGCGGCGACGACCAGATGCCGCCGGTCGCCGAGCGTATCGGAGACGAACGAGCCCAGCTGACCGGCACCGACCTGAACGAAGACCCGGAACCCGTTGCTGTGCAAGGCTTCGGTCAGTTCGCGGAAGCGGACCGGGCGCACGAGATGGTCCAAGTACAGCTCGCGGATCGCGTCCGGCTCGGCGGGGTAAGGCCGAGCGGTGGTGGCCGACCACACCGGCGCCGAGGGTTCCCGCAGCTCCAGCTCCGCGACGAGCCGGGCGAACGGAGCCAGGCGCGGCCGCATCAACGGGGTGTGGAATCCCGATCGGAACGGCAACGTCCTGGCGACGATCCCGTTGCTGCGACAGGTCTTCGCGAACGCTGCCACCGCGTCGGGCGGGCCGCACACGATCGTCTGCCGCGCGGCGTTCTCGTGGGAAATCACGAGGTCGCCGGGGAGCAGTCCGGCCACCGACTCGGCCGGGCTGCCCAGCACCAGGTAGTCCGCGTCGGGCAGTTCGAACCCTTCGGGCCAGTACCGGTCGAGAAGGTCCGGCTCGGGCCGGTACATTCCGGCGGCCTGCATGGCGGTCCACTCGCCTACGCTGTGCCCGGCGAGCGCGTCCGGACGGATCGCCAGCCGCCGCACCGCTTCGTCGAAAAGGAGCCCGGCGGCCGACACGCTCGCCGCCCGGGCGGGCACGCTCGCTGTCGACCATCGCGGGCAGCCGAGGCGGAAGTGCCGGGCGACGTCGGCCAGGCGCGGCTCGGCGTCCGCTTCCAGGCCCGGGTACAGGAACGCGATTTTCCCCGAGGGCAGCAACGGATCGGCGGTGCACCAGATGTCGCCGCTGTGCCACGCCTGGCCGGTCGCCGCGACTTTGGCGATTACCTTGCGGGCGGCGGCCAGCTTGCGTTCGTCCGGGCTGGCGATCCCGATCCGGCACCGTCCGTGCCCGGACTCCCCCGGCCGGTCGAGCCGTTCCAGCAGCTCCGCCGGGGAATCCGCAGCCAACCGCAGCACGCGTTCCGGCTCGTCGACGCGCACCCTGCGTTTCGGCGCAGCGTCCCCGGCCTCGACCACGACGTGCGCGTTCACTCCGCCGAACCCGAACGCGCTGACCGCGGCCACACGTGGCAGAGCGCCCCACGGCTCGGCCTCAGCCAGCACACGGAACCGCGTCTTGTCGAGCAACGGGTTCGGGTCGGTGCAGTGCAGCGTCGGCGGGAGCACCTCGTGGTGCAGTGCGAGGGCCACCTTGACCAGCCCGGCGACCCCGGCTGTCGGCAGAGTGTGCCCGATCATCGATTTGACCGAGCCGATCACCGCCCGCGGCCCGGCGGTCCGGCCGAACACCTCGGCGACGGTCGTCAGCTCGGCAGCGTCCCCGGCGGGCGTGGCCGTGCCGTGCGCCTCCAGCAGGCCGATTTCCGCCGGGTCGAACCCGTCCCAGGCCCGGCGCAGCGCCAGGGTCTGTCCGGCGACGGACGGGCTGAGCAGGCTCGCGCCCCGCCCGTCGCTCGACGTGCCGCTGCCCCGGAGCACGGCGTATACGCGGTCGCCGTCGCGGCGGGCGTCGGCCAGCCGTTTGAGCACGACGATCGCGGTGCCCTCGCCGATCAGCATGCCGTCGGCGGCGCGCGAGAGCGGGCTGATCCGCTGGCTCGGCGAAAGCGCGCCGAGCTGGGTGAACAGCGACCAGAGGGTGTCGTCGTGCGTTTGGTGCGTTCCACCGGCGAGGACGGCGTCGCAGCGGTGCCGGGCCAGTTCCCCGATCGCCTGGTCGACCGCGACCAGCGACGACGCGCACGCGGCGTCGACGGTGTAGGCCGGGCCGCCGAGGTCGAGCCGGTTGGCCACGCGGGCCGCGGCGAGGTTGGGCACCAGCCCGGCGGCGGTCTCCGGCCGGAACTCGCCCAGGGTTTCGCGCACCGCCGTGCGCAGCCGGTCGAGGACGTCCGGCCCGGCTTCCGGGATCAGCTCGCCGACCGTGCGGGTGATCTGCCGGATCGTGCGGACGTGCTGGTCGAAACCCCGCAACCCGGGGGAAAGGTAGCCGCCGCGGCCGAGCACGACGCCGATCCGTTCGGGGTCGCCGAGCCGGTCGAGACCGCCGGCGTCCTCGACCGCGGCCACCGCGACCGCCAGCGCCGTCAGCTGGTCCGGCTCGATGCCGTCCAGGGAAGCCGGCGGCACGCCGTGGGCGACCGGGTCGAACTCGAGGGTGTCCGGGGCGAATCCGCCGCGCCGCCCATGAGTCCGGTCCGGCTCGGTGCCGTCGCGGCCGTGAAACGCCGGGTCGCGGCGCTCCGGCGGGATCTCGGTGACCGCGTCCGCGCCCGCCACGAGATTCCGCCAGTACTGGTCCACAGTGGACGAACCGGGGAGGAACACGCCCATCCCGACGAGCGCGACCGGTTCTTGCCTCACCACAGCGACGCCGTATAGAGCACAGCGCGATCAGTTCCGTAGGCGAGTTCGCGCAGCAGGGCCGCGACGCTCTCGTCGGCGTCGAGCAGTTCGACACCCCGGCGTTCGTACTCGCGGGCCAGTTCCGGCGACACCATCCCGCCGTGGTCGCCGCCGGGAGCCCACGGTCCCCAGTGGACAGTCACGGCCCGGCCGGGCCAGCTCGTGCTCAACGCTTCCAGCGCGTCGTTCGCGGCGGCGTAGTCGGTTTGCCCGCGGTTGCCGAGCACTGCGGCGATGCTGCCGAAGAAGGTGACGAACCCGGGCTCTGCCCCGAATTCCGTCAGCGCGGAAAGCAACGCACTGGCACCGTCCACTTTGGTGCCGAAGACGGTGCGGAACGACTGCTCGTCCTTGTCCTTCATAAGCTTGTCGTCGATGACGCCTGCGGCGAAAACGACGCCGTCGATCCGTCCGTGCCGCGCCAGCAGGTCTTTGACCAGCTGGTGCACGGCGTTCGCATCGCGCACGTCGAGCGGCTGGTACGCCGGATCGCCGCCAGCGGCGCGGATCTCGTCGAGCGTGCGGCTGATCTCGCGCTGTGCCAGCAAAGTCCGCACCCGGTGTTCGATCTCGGCCACCGAACCGCCGCGTCCGGCGAGCACGGCACGCATCGCGGCGGGTTCGGCGGGCAGGTCGTCCGCTTCGCCGGGCCACGGAGTGCGTCCGGCGAGTTCCACGCGGCAGCCGGACGCGGCGAACGCGACCGCCGCGCGGGCGGTGATCCCGCGCGCCCCGCCGACGAGCAGGACCACGGACTCCGGGGAGAGGTTCAGCGCTGCGAGTTCGCCGCCGCCCGGACCGGCACCGGAGTAGGCGATCGACCCGAGGTCCTGAGGCTGCGGCTCGATGGTGAAGCGACCGTCGTGGTCGTGCGAGACGACGGACGGGCCGTCGCTGCAGGCCTCGTCGACCAGCACCTTCGCGACGTCCTGAGCGACCTCCACGAGCCGCGTCGCTCCGTCGCGCTCCAGCGCGGCCGCGCGGACCAGGCCGCGAAGTCCAGCCGCACCCGGTGTGGCCGCGATCAGGACGGTTCCGCTCAACGCCTTGAGTTGTCCGAACAGCTCCGGTGCCGTAACGCCTTCGGCCAGCAGCACCGTGACGTCGGCGTCTCCGGCGACGATTTTCGCTCCCGCGCAAGCGAAAGCGTCCCGTACGGCCTCGTCGCCACCCACCACCGCCACGGACTTTCCGCGCAACCGCGCGGGATCCGGGTCGAGCGGGACCGGCACTCTGGCGAGCCGGTACCGCTGCGGCGCTGCGGCCGCCGGAGCGGGCGACAACCAGCTCTCCAGGTGTGCGGCGAGGGCGTGCGCGGTCCGGTCGCGGCTGAGCTGGTCGGTGCGGTCGTCGGCGGGCAATCCCAGCCTGCCCAGGAGGGTTCCGGCGATCTCGGTCCGTTTGATCGAGTCGATCGACAGGTCGGCCTCGAGGTCGAGACCGCCGTCGATCATCTCCTCCGGGTAGCCGGTGCGTTCGCTGATCACGCCGATCACCGTTGCCAGCACGTCGGCGGGAGCGGACTCCTCGGGCTCCGCTGTCGCCGCCGGTTCCGGTTCGGCCGCCGGTGCTTCGAGCACCGCTGGTGCCACGGCGGGCACCAGCGCTGGGACGGACGCGGCGCCGAGGTAGCCGAGCATCACGTCCCGCTGAGCGGCGACCAATTCCCGGGCAGTGCGCAGGAAATCGACGACCGCCTGGTCGCGGCTGGGGGCGGGTTCGGTCATCGCGGTGCTCCGTATCCGTCGGGCCGGGGGAAGGGCGGGAACTTCGGAACCGGGCGCGCGGACGGACCGGCCGTCGACCGCCCAGGCGGTAGCGGACGGTCCGGGGCGCGACGGCCGGGTCAGCCGCTCGGCGCGAACGGCGACGCCCGCTTGCGCGAGGCGGGACAACGCGGTCAGGAAAGCTTTGAAATCGGGACCGCACGCGACGACGGTGTGCGGGCGGTCGCCGAGGATTTCCCCCACCAGCCGGGAAAGCACCCGGCCGGGCCCGGCCTCGACGAACGTCCGCGCACCGGCCGCGTACATCGCTTCGATCTGGTCGAGAAATCGCACGGGCGCGCCGATCTGCGCCGCGAGTTCGCCGCGGACGTCGTCTTCGTACGGCCGCGCCGTCCGGTTCGACCACACCGGCAGCCGAGGCTCCGCGATGGCCTCCTTCGCCAACGCCTCAGCGAAAGCGTCGCCCGCTCCGGCGACCAGCGGGCTGTGGAACGCGCACGCGACGGGGATCCGTTTCGCCGCGATACCCGTCTCGCGCAGTCGCCGGATCGCGCGCTCCACCGCGGGTATCGGTCCGGAAAGGACAGTCTGCTCGGGCGCGTTGTGGTTGGCCACCACGACATCCGGGCCAATCAGGGTCGAGGTGAGGACGTCCCGCGACGCCTTGACCGCGGCCATCGTGCCCGGCGCGGTGACGTCGGCGATGGCGTCCGCCCGTGCCCGGCTGAGCCGCACCAGGGTTTCGGTGTCGAACGCGCCCGCGACCGACAGCGCGACCAGTTCGCCGTAGCTGTGCCCGGCGAGGAAGTCCGGCCGGACGCCGGTTTGGTCCAGCAACCAGGCCACCGCCGTCTCGACCAGTCCCAGCGCGGGCTGCGCGACGCGGGTGTCGGTCAGCGCGTCCTCTTGGGACTGAACGGAATCGGGGTCGAAAGCGTTCGGCGGGAAGGCCGTCGCCGCGACATCGGGAGCGAGCCGCAGGACGTCGGCCAGTTCGGGGAAGTACACGAACAGCTCGGCGAGCATGCCGGTCCGCTGGCTGCCCTGGCCGGGGAAAAGGAACGCGATCTTGCCCGGATCGGCGGCAGTCCGGGTGATCCCGGCCAGGATCTCCTCGGCTCCGTCGGGCCAGTCGCGGAGTCCGTGCCGCCGGTCCGGGGCGACCGGGCCCGCGCCGAGCACGGCGTGGAAATTGGTACCGCCGAAGCCGAACGCGCTCACACCAGCCAGCCGTGCCGGGTCCGCCCACGGCCGGGCCGAGGTGGTGAACGTGAACGGGCTGGCGGCCGCGTCCCAGGCGGCGTTGGGCTTGGCCAAGTGCAGCGTCGGCGGGACGACCTCGTGCCACAGTGCGAGCGCTGCCTTGAGCAGCCCAGCGAGCCCGGCCGCGCACTTCGTGTGGCCGATCTGGCTTTTGACGGAGCCGAGCGCGCACGAGCCGGGCCCGGCCCCCGCGTCGGTGAAAAAGCTTGTCAAAGCGCGCAGTTCGGTCGCGTCGCCGACGACCGTGCCGGTGCCGTGCGCCTCCACCAGCCCGACGTCCGCCGGAGATACCCCGGCGTCGCGGTAAGCCCGGTCCAGCGCGCGACGCTGCCCTTCCGGGCGCGGCGCGGTGAGGCCGAGCGCTTTGCCGTCACTGGCCGCGCCCACGCCTTTGACCACGGCGTAGATCCGGTCGCCGTCGCGCTGGGCGTCGTCGAGCCGCTTGAGCACCAGGCAGGCGACGCCTTCCCCGAGTGCGATGCCGTCGGCGGAAGTGTCGAACGGACGGCACCGCCCGGTCGGCGAGAGCGCGCCCGCGGCGGTGAACATCAGGTAGTCGTGGATGCCGTTGTGCAGGTCGACCGCGCCGCAGAGGACGAGCGAACTGGTCCCGGAACGCAGCTCCTTCACCGCGAGATCCAGTGCGGCCAGCGAGGATCCGCAGGCGGCGTCTACGGTGTAGTTCGCGCCGCCGAGGTCGAGCCGGTTGGCGATCCGGCCGGAGATGACGTTGGCGAGCGTGCCGGGGAAGGTGTCCTCGGTCGGTTCGGGCAACTGCTCCCGGAGCCCGGCCGGAACCTGTTCGAAGTAGCCGTCGAGCAGCGAGCGCAGCGTGCCCGCGTTGGCGAGGTCGCCGCCGGCCTCCGCACCGAAGACGACACTCGTGCGTTCCCGGTCGAACTCCCGGTGCGCGTACCCGGCGTCCGCGAGCGCCCGGCGCGCGGTCTCCAGCGAGACGAGCTGCGCCGGGTCGATGCTGCTCATCGCGGACGGCGGGATGCCGTAGTCCAGCGGGTCGACCGGAAGCGGCGGGAGGAAGCCGCCCCATTTCGACGTCGACTGTCCGAAGTAGACATCCGGATCCCAGCGCTCGCGCGGCACCTCGGTGACGGAATCCTCGCCGCGCAGGATGTTCGACCAGAACGCCTCGAGGTCGGGCGCGCCCGGGAAGGTGCACGCCATGCCGACGACAGCGATGTCCCGGCTCCGCGTTTCCGCCGGTCCGGTCTCGCGAGCGAACGTCCGGCCCGACGTGACCTCCGCGTGCAGCTCGGCGATGGTCGTCCGGCGGTCGCGCAGCACCGCGACCTCCCCCGCGAGGTACATCCCTTCGGCGAGCTGGACTTCCGCGCTCAGCCTCGTGCCGTCCCGGCGGACCCCCTTGCTGGCGATGCGAAGACGTCCGGTGTTCAGCTCTTCGAGGCGCTGCCAGGCTTCCTGCGCGGGAACGTCGTGCAGACTCGCTTTGAGTTGTTCGAACTCCGTCGCGTACGGGCTGAGCAAGCACCGCGTGCGGTGGCCCGGCGCGGTTTCGAGGGTGACGGTGGTGTCCGCGGCGAGGGCGCATTCCTGGAACAGGCGAGTGATCGCGCCGTGCTTCACCGCTTCTTCGGTGAAGAGATAGGCGGTGCCCATCAAAATGCCGGCCGCGTCCAGCGGTGCCGCCATCGCGGCGACCATCGCGGCCGAGCGGGCGTCGTGGATCCCGCCCGCGAACAGCACCTCGACGTCCTTCTCCCCTTCGAGGACGGCCAGTTGCTCTTCCCACAGCTCGAAACTCGACCGCGGCCCGATGTGCCCGCCGCATTCGGCCCCCTCGAAGACGAACCGGCGCACTCCGGCGTCGAGGTACTGCCGGAGCAGAATCGGCGAGGGCACGTGCAGGAAGGTCGCGATGCCCTCGGCTTCCAAAGCCTTGGCCTGCCCCGGTTTCCCGCCCGCGATCAGCACGCACCGCGGACGGGCCGCCCGGATCGCGGCGAGCTGCCCAGCGCGCAGATCGTCGGGCACGAAGCCGAGAATGCCCGCGCCCCAGGGCCTTTCGCCCAGCCGCTCGGCCGTCCGGGTCAGCAGCTCGGCGGTGCGCGCACCGTTCGCGGTGGCGACCGCGACGAACGGGAAACCGCCCGCGTCCGCGACCGCCGCCGCGAACCCCGGCTGGTCGCTGACGCGTGTCATCGGGCCTTGGACGACCGGCAGTGCGGTGCCCAGCGTCCGGCACAACCGGCCGGACAGGGACGCGGCGGGCAGCTCCGCCCCGATGATCCGGCGGACGCCTTCCTCCGTCGCGGACGGCAGGACTACGCCCGCCGCGCCTCCGGTGAGCGCGCCCACCGCAGTCCGCGGCCCCGCGGCGCGGCCCCACACCGGGACGTCGAAGCTGTTCAGAAGCTGTTGCAGCAAAACGAAATCACTCAGCTCACCCTCGCGCGCGACGAGCCCCAGCGCACCGCCGCGGACCGCTTCGGCAGCTGTTTCCTCGTCCGCGACCTCGGCGAGCACGCCCGCCCACGGCCCTTTCGTCCGGATCACGAAGGCCGCGCCCGCAGGCACCGGCCCGTCCGTGCGCACGCCGTAGGGCACCCGGACCCGCGCCGCGACCAGCCGCAACTGCACCGGGTCGGTTCCGTCCAGCACCCCCAGTCCCCCGCCGCGCGCGACGGCTGTCACCACGTCGGGGTCGCCGACGCCAAGGCACCGCAGCCGTCGAACGTGCGACGGCGGGACGAGCTCGACCATCGGCGGACCTCCTGCGATCGGGATCGGCGGTCTCCGGGGAGATGATCGCCGCGGAACCGGTCCTAGGAATAACGCACCGGCCGCGGAAAATGCAATACCGGGCTCGGTTAATTATCGCGGAGCGTACCATCGAGGCCACCTGCCTGCTAATGTCGAAAACCGTGGAACAACGTCACAACAAGCTCCTGACCAGGTCTTTTATCACGTCGATCACAGTCCGGAAATACACTTTGCTCACCCCGGTGACAATGCCGCGAAAAATAGTGGAGACCAGGTGGAACTGACCGGACGGGTAGTCGTGCTCACCGGCGCGGCACGCGGGATCGGCGCGGCCATGGCCCGCCGGTTCGCCGCCGAGGGCGCGGCCGGGGTCGTCGTGTCCGACGTCGACGAGGCCGGGGCCGAGCGCGTCGCGGAGGAGATCAGGGCCGCGGGCGGGCGGGCCGTCGCGGCGGCGACCGACGCGACGTCCAAAAAGGACTTGAAGGCGCTGGTCGCGGGTGCGCGAGCCGAGTTCGGGCCGGTGGATCTGTTCTGCGCCAACGCAGGCGCGGCGTTCGGCACCGGGGTGCACGCGGCGGACGAGCAGTGGACGAGGTCGTGGGAGATCAACGTCATGCAGCACGTCCACGCCGCGCAAGCGATGCTGCCCTCGATGCTCGCCAGGGGCGAGGGCTACCTTTTGCTCACCGCGTCGGCCGCGGGCCTGCTCGGCACACCGGGCGACGCGCCGTACTCGGTCACCAAACACGCGGCCGTCGGGCTGGCCGAATGGCTGGCGATCACCTACCGTCCTCGCGGAGTGCGGGTCAGTGCGCTGTGCCCGCTCGGCGTCCGCACGGCGCTGCTGGAACCGGGCCTCGCCGCCGGCCACCCGGCCGCACTGGCTATCGCGGCCGCCGCGCCGCTGCTCGAACCCGAGGACGTCGCCGACGCGGTCGTGCGCGGGCTCGCCGAGGAAGAATTCCTGATCCTGCCGCACGAATCGGTGCGGGAAACGTTCGCCCGCAAGGCCCGCGCGGTCGACGCGTGGATCGCCGAGACGGCCGTCCGGGGAGGCTGAAAGTGGAGTACCGCAGGCTCGGCACGAGCGGTCTCGCCGTGAGCGAGATCGCCTACGGCAACTGGCTCACCCACGAAGCGCCCGGCTGCGTCGCCGCGGCCCTGGACGCGGGCATCACGACCTTCCACACGTCGGCGGCCTGGGACGGCGGCGCGGCGGAAGCCTCCCTCGGCGCGGCGATCGCCGGCACGCGCCGCGAAGACCTGGTCCTGTGCAACGGGGTGTTCTGGCCCGAAGGCCCCGGTCCCAACGACTCGGGTCTCAGCCGCAAGCACGTGATCGCGTCGCTGGAAGGCTCGCTGCGACGGCTGCGAACCGACTACGTGGACGTCTATCAGCTGTTGCGCTTCGACTACAAGACCCCCGTCGCGGAAACGTTCCTGGCCCTGTCCGACCTTGTGCGGCAAGGGAAAGTGCGCTACGTCGGCACCGCGGAGTGGACGGCGGAACAGCTGATGCAGGCAGCGGACGCGGCGACGCGGTACGACGTGCCGCTGATCGCCAACCAGCCGCACTACTCGATGCTGTGGCGGGTGGCGGAGGCGCAGGTGATGCCGGTGTCCGAACGGCTCGGCATCGGCCAGTTCGCGTCGGTCCCGCTGGCCCAAGGCGTCCTGACAGGCAAGTACGGCAGCGGCGTCGTCCCGCCGGGCTCCCGCGCGACCGGCCCGGCGTACGCCCGCCCGCTGCTGTACCCGGAACTGCTGGACCGGGTGGAACTGCTGCGCGGCGTCGCGGACGACGCCGGTTTGACCATGGCTCAGCTCGCGCTCGCCTGGACGCTGCAGAACGAGACGGTGGCCGCGACGGTGATGGGAGCGAGCACGCCGGAGCAGGTGACCGAGAACGCGAAGGCAGCGGGCGTCCGGCTCGACTTGAACGTGCTGATGCGGGTGGACCAGCTGCTGGGCAGCTTCGTGCAGACGGATCCGCGGCTGGTGTGGTCACCGCCTCCTCAGCTGCGGTAGCCGACCTGCCCAGGCAGGCGGGCGACCCCCAAGAGGCTGCTTTTTCCAGATGCTGCCGCCGTGACCGGCTAAGCTCACCGGCATGCCGTCCCCGATCGCGGACGCAGCACCGGCTTCCTCCACAAAGCGAGCGCTTACAATCGACCGACGACGGGCGGACTCGCCGGCCGGCGCGGGACTAGAGGAGGATCGCCGGATGACCACGCTCTCGGCCGACCTGTGGCCCGACGTGCAGCCCGAGACCGCGCGCCGGCTGATGCTCGCCGGGGTGGAGTCGTTCGCCGAACGCGGCTACCACGCCACCACCACGCGAGACATCGCCGGAGCTGCCGGGATGAGCCCGGCCGCGCTGTACGTGCACTTCCCTTCGAAAGCCGCGCTGCTTTTCGCGATCAGCCGCAACGGCCATGAGCAGACGCTCGCCCTCGTCGAGGACGTGATCGGGCGCGTCACCGGACCGGTGGAGCGGATGCGGCTGCTGGTCGAGGATTTCGTCGCCTGGCACGCGCGGCGCCACACCGTCGCGCGGGTCGTGCAGTACGAGCTGAATGCGTTGCCGGAGAAGGAATACAAGGTCGTCGCCCAGCTCCGGCGGCAGATCGAGCAGCGCGTGCGCGAGGTGATCGCCGAGGGGGTCGAGTCCGGCGAGTTCACTGTCAGCGACGTCGGGATCGCGGCCCGGGCGGTGCTGTCGCTGGGCGTCGACGTCGCGCGCTGGTACAGCGAACGGACCCGGCAGACGCCCGCCGAACTCGGCAAGGAGTACGGCGAACTGGTCCTGCGCATGCTCGGCGCGGGCTAGATCGCCAGCACCAGTTTGCCCCGCGCCCGCCGCGACCGGCTCAGTTCGAGCGCGGTCTTCCAGTCGTCCAGCGGGAAAATCCGGGACACCGGGATCGAGAACCGGCCGTCCCCGGCCAGTTTCGCGAACTCTCCGAGGACGTCGTAGCGCGGCTGGGCGCCCGAACTGACGATGGTCTGCACCCCCGGCACCGGCGAGCTGAGATCGAGCGTCAGCACGTGCCCGGGTTCCTTGACCGTGCGCACGAGTTCCGGCACCGCGCCGCTGAACGGCGCCGCGTCGAGCACGCGATCGACCGGGCCTCCGGCCAGCGTCGTCACGCGCTCGGCGATTCCGTCCTGGTAGCCGGTGACTTCCGCGCCGGCTGAGCGGAGCGCCTCGGCGTGCGTCTCGCCCGCTGTGACGAGCACGCGCGCCCCGCGCAGGAGTGCGATCTGAGCCGCGGCGAACCCGGTGGTGGTGCCCGCGCCGTGCACGAGCAAGGTGCCGTCAGAGCCGAGCGCGTCAAGGGCCGCGTACGCCGTTCCGACGGCCATCGGCAATGCCGCGGCGCGGACCGCGTCAAGCCCGTCCGGCCGAGGGAACCAAGTATCGAGAAGTGCCTGCTCAGACGCCCCCGCGGTCGGGCCGGTGAACGGTGCCGGACCGAAAACCGGGTCGCCGATCTCGACGTCGGCAACGCCTTCGCCGAGCGCATCGACGGTGCCGGACACCTCCAGCCCGATCCCGCGCGGCAGGTCGCCGCCGAACAAGCCCTCGCACAACGCCCAGTCCGCCGGGTTGAGGCCGCACGCCTGGACCGCGACGCGGATCTGGCCCGGTCCGGGGTTCGGCGTTTCCGCGTCCTCGACCCGCAGTACCTCGGCGGCAGCGCCGTTCTCGTGAAAACGAAGGGTGCGCATCTGGGTTCTCCTCGTGAGTGATGACAGAAGCTGTCGTCACTGACGCTACCAGAGTGATGACAGCATCTGCTGTCGCTACACTGGGCGCATGGCGCGATGGGAGGGCAACACCCGGAACCGGCTCGAACAGGCTGCCCTGGAGCTGTTCGAGGAGCAGGGCTACGACCGCACGACGGTCGCGCAGATCGCGCAGCGCGCGAACCTCACCGAGCGTTCGTTCTACCGGTGGTTCGCGGACAAACGGGAGGTGTTGTTCGGCGGCAGCCAGGAGCTGGAAGCCGAATTCGCCGCCGCGATCGGCTCCGTCCCGCCCGGCACCGCCGCCCTGCCGACCCTGCTGGCCGCGTTCGCCACCGCGCCGCGCGTTTTCCGTCCGCGCGAATTCCTGCTGCGCCGGGCCGCGGTGATCGCGGCCAATCCCCCGCTGCGCGAACGGAAATTGATCAAGCTCGTGACGATTTCGGAAACGCTCACCAGCGCGTTGCTCGAGCGCGGAATCGAACCGGAAACCGCGCGGCTGGCCACCGATCTCGGCTTGTCCGTCCTGCGGCTGGCCACCGAACGCTGGATGGCCGAAGAACACCGTGACAGCAACGGTTTTCCCGAGGCGTTGTCAGCCGCCGCCGCGGATCTGCTCGCCGTCGCCACCGACGGGCTTCCTGCCTGAAGCCGCCCGCGCGAACCGGTCCGCGATCCGTTCGAGGCGATCCAGCAATTCCGGCGGCGCGTCTTCGACCACGAAGTCGAATTCCCACTGCGCGAGGTAGAACGGAATGTAATCGAAGGTTTTCGCGCCGGTGCGCAACCGGCAGGTCTCGTCGTCGATCGGCTCGACCACCGCGGTAGTCGGCGAAACCCGAGCCGCCAGCACCTCCGCCGGAGCCGCCACCCGCAGCGTCACGACATGCGGGTACGGCGCGGTCGCGATCCGGCTCGACACATACGCGGCGAGGTCTTCGGCCGGCGGTTCCCTTGGGGTGAAACGGAAACTGGGTGTCGGGACCCCGTCGATCCGGTCGAGCCGGAAGGTACGCCAATCGTCGCGGCTGAGATCCCACGCCACGAGATACCACCGCCAGCCGGTGTGCACGAGCCGCAACGGCTCCACGTCGCGCTCCGCCACCTCGCCCGCCTGGGTGCCGTAGGTGAACCGCAGCCGTTCGTTGTCCCGGCAAGCCGCTGCCACCACGGTGAGCAGTTCCGCGTCGATCGTCGGCCCGCGTCCCGGCATCCGGACGAGCGCCGAGTCCATCGCCCGCACCCGATGCCGCAGCCGCGCGGGCAGCACCTGTTCGAGCTTCGCCAACGCCCGCACGGACGTCTCCTCGATGCCCGACACCGTGCCGTTCGCCGCCGTACGCAGGCCGACCGCCACCGCGACGGCCTCGTCGTCGTCCAGCAACAGCGGTGGCAGCGCCGCACCGGACCCCAGCCGGTACCCGCCCGCGACTCCCGGCGTCGCGTGCACCGGGTAACCCAGCTGCCGCAGCCGTTCGACGTCGCGGCGAATCGTCCGGACGTCGACCCCCAGCCGGCCCGCGAGGTCCGGGCCAGGCCAGTCGCGGCGGGCCTGCAGCAGGGAGAGCAGGCGCAACAGCCGTTCGGAGGTTCCGTACATGCCGGTCACTCTGCCACGCTTCGCGGACAGCTTCGGTCCTCGATCGCCGGGAATTGCCGCGCCGTGCCACAGTGGCTCATGCTCGACGACCTGCTCGCTGTCGCCCGCGAAGAGGCGGAAGCCGGAAAAGCCGAGGGCGGCGTGCCGATCGGCGCCGCCCTGTTCGACCGGGACGGAAAGCTGCTCGGCCGCGGCCACAACCGCCGCGTCCAGGACGGCGACCCTTCCCTGCACGCCGAAACCGCCGCCTTCCGCGCCGCCGGCCGCCGTCCGCACTACCGCGACACGATCATGGTCACCACCCTGTCGCCGTGCTGGTATTGCAGCGGGCTGGTCCGGCAATTCGGCATCCCGCACGTGGTGATCGGCGAATCCCGCACCTTCACCGGCGGCCACGACTGGCTCGCCGACCACGGCGTCCGCATCGACCTCCTCGACGACCCGGCCTGCGTCGACCTCATGACCGAATTCATCGAACAACAACCCGCACTCTGGTTCGAAGACATCGGCGAACCGACCACCCCCTGACTCAAGCCAGCGGCGAAAATTCCGTCGGCAACGCGATGATCGAGTCCGCGCCCAAGATCTCCTCCGGCGCGCCCGGCGGCGGCCACATCCCCTTCGCGTACAGATCGCGCCGGATCGCGAGTCGTTCGTCCAGGCTCGCGAACGGCCAGATCTGGACGATCCGGTCCGGGCCGTCGAGCGCGTACATCACCACCGTCAGCGGGTCGACCAGATGCCGCGCGGGCAACGCTTCGCGCCAGCCGTCGATCGTCGCGGGCAGCCCGCCCGGCCGGAGGCGGTAGTCGCGGATTTCGTACACCGAACCGTATTTTCCCGGCCGAACCGGCGGGACGAACGGAAAAGGCGCGAAACTCTGCAGCGACAAATCGGTCAGATAGTCGCCGCCGAACGGTTTGCGGCTGTGCCGGGCCCGCAGCCGCTCCTCGTCCAGGGCTTGCTGGTCCTCGAACCCGCGCAGCACGACCAGCCTGCCGAGCGGGCCGTTCTCCGTCTGCCAGCAGCCGAGCAATTCGCCGTGCCCCTCGACCCACGGCAGCACCCCCTCGGCCGCTTTCGGCCCGTCGAGCAGCTGAAACGACAGGATCGCCAGCTCGTAACGGACAGCCTGCTGCTCCGGGGCGACGTCGGCCCCGCTGATCCGGACCGGTTCGGTCATGACGCTCCCGTTCGCTCGAAGGATCTCCCTCCGAGGGCGCCGACGACCAGGGAGAGGCTCGCTACCCCAGCGTGACACAGCGTCGCGGGGGCGCTTGCTGGGCGGCTTCGCCCGCGCGCCAAGTGCCCCGTCGTCCCCGCGCAGCTGCCCGATCTCTCCCCGTCCCGATCACCGGAACCCCCGAACCTCGCGGCGACCTCGGCACCGTCGGTGAGGTTTTTTCCCACCCCCGCCCATGTCTTGACACTTCTCAATGGTCTAGTCCATTGTGACTGCGCACACACTCCCCACGAGTGCCTGCGGGGCGCCGCCGCCACGTCCGGCTTCGCCAGGTGCTCCGATGCCGCGTGCCTCCCGGCGCGCGTTTCCCCCGTTGGAGGACCCATGAAATCCTTGCGCCGCACCACTTCCCGCCGAAAGCTCGCCGGACGGATCGGCGTGCTGGCGCTCGTCGCGGGCGCTGCTTTGTCCACGACGACCGGCACCGCCTCGGCCGCCGGGGATCCCGTCGTCGCCGCGCCGTATCTGTACCAGTGGGGCGGCCAGAGCGATCCGTCCGCCGCGATGGACGCGACCGGCGTCAGCGCGTTCACCCTCGCCTTCATGCTTTCCGGCGGCGGCTGCGCCCCGGCCTGGGACGGCAACCGCCCGCTCGACGGCGCCGACGCCGCGATGATCCAGAAGATCCGCGCGGCGGGCGGCGACGTGATCCCGTCGTTCGGCGGCTGGCAGGGCAACAAACTGGGCCCGAACTGCGGGTCGCCGGAGGAACTGGCCGGCGCCTACCAGCAGGTGATCGACGCCTACGACCTCAAGGCGATCGACCTCGACATCGAGAACACCGACGAGTTCGAGAACGCGGCCGTGCAGGACCGGATCCTCTCCGCGGTCAAAATCACCAAGGAGAAGAACCCGAACCTGCGCGTCGTGATCACCATGGGCACCACGCCGCAGGGCCCGAACGACTGGGGCAAGCGGCTGATCGCGCAGGCCAAGGCGCTGGGCGCGGACGTCGACGTCTGGTCGCTGATGCCGTTCGACTTCTCCGACGGCGGCGACATGGTCGCGATGACGAAATCCGCGGTGGACGGCCTGGTCGGGGAACTGAAGTCGACGTTCGGCTGGGACGAGGCCACCGCCTACCGCCGCGCCGGGCTGTCGTCGATGAACGGCAAGACCGACCGGGCCGGGGAGGTCGTGTCCGTCGCGGACTTCACCGCGATCCGCGACTGGGCCGCCGAGCATCATCTGGGCCGCGTCACGTTCTGGGCGACGAACCGCGACTGCAACGGCTGCAGCGGGATCGACCAGGAGAACTACGCGTTCACAAAGGTCGTCGCCGGGTACAACGGCTGACCCGGGCCGGGCCTGGCAGCGGTCCGGCCGCCTCGCGCGTCAGCCGGGCCAGGCTCCGATGGACTGAACCATCGTCTCCGCCCGAATCGCGGTCGTCCGGCCTGGCGGAGCGCGGCGACGGGGACCTTCCCGCCCGGGAGGTCCCCGTTCTGCCGTCCGTCACACACTGTGCGCGGACGCGGCCAAACGAGTGAAGATCAGGCAGCGGCGGTGACCGACAGCGCGGCCGCGCCAGCCTCGGTCAGCTCGGCCGGAACCCGGCCCGCGGCGGCCACGCCGGTTCCCGGGCGGACGTAGCCGCCCCTGGCGAGCGCGTGCGCGGTCATCTGGTCGCAGCAAGCGAAACCGTCGACGAACAGGTCAGGCTCGCAGCTCGTGGACATCTCCGCGCGCTGCTGCGCGACTGCCTTGAGCATCGCCATCGCGCGATGGGTCAGCTCGACGGTCACCCCTTCTGAACCGGACACCGGGATCGCCTTCTTCCTCGTGAGCTACTTACTCAACGTTATCGCCCGTTGGGCTGAATGTGTTAACAGCCACACTGTAGCAATTCGGGAATGTGACGAGGCCTAGACCTGTTCGGTTCCCGCCAGGCGAGACTCGAGCGTCCGAGCCCACTCGCGCACGATCTGCTCGCGGCGGCGGGTGTCGTCGGTGAGCAGGTTGGCGAGGCCGAGGCCGCGCCCGAGGTCGAGAGTGGCCTGGACCAGTTCGCGCACGCCCGGCCGGGCTTCGTCGACGCCGAGCAGTTCGACCGCGACCCGGTGCGCCTCCCGGCCGACGCGCGCCTCCAGCGGCACGAGCACGTCGCGCAACTGGTCGTCCGTCGACGCGACGGCCCACAGTTGCAGGGCCGCGCGGAACATCGGCCCGGTGTAGAGGGTCAGCAGCATCTCGACGACCCACTCGATCCGCGACGCCCCGCCCGGCGACCCGGCCGCTCGCGTGCGCAGTTCGTCGAGCTGGGCTTCGCCGAGCAGTTCGACAGCCGCGGCGACCAGCGATTCCCTGGTCGGGAAGTGGTGCTGCGCGGCGCCACGGGAAACCCCGGCCCGCTCCGCGATGACCGCGACGGTGACCCCGTGCCACCCGCGCCCCCCGATGCAGTCCATCGCGGCCTCGATCAACCGCCGCCGCGTGGTGCGGCTGCGTTCTTGCTGCGGTTCGCGGAGCATCAGGCGTCACCTAGCCCAGCCGGTCCGCTTCCGCGAAAGTCCGTGAGGGGAACCCTGAGGGAATCTGACTCCCTCAGGGTTCCCCTCACGGACATCGGCCCAGGCCGGACGCACCTCATGACTCCACCATTGCTCAGTACGACTTCGGCAGCCCAAGGCTGTGCTGCCCCACGAAATTCAGCACCATTTCCCGGCTCACCGGCGCGATCCGGCCCAGCCGCACGGCCGTCACCAGGCTCCCGAGACCGTACTCGGTCGCCAGGCCGTTCCCGCCGTGCGTCTGCACCGCCTGGTCGACCGCGCGGATCGCGACCTCCGCCGCCGCGTATTTCGCCATGTTCGCGGACTCACCGGAGGCGAAATCGTCACCGGCGTCATACAGCGACGCTGCCTTCTGCGTCATCAGCTTCGCCAGCTCAAGCTCGATTTTCACCTGCGCGAGCGGATGCGCGAGCCCCTGGTGCGACCCGATCGGCGCGCCCCACACCTGCCGCTCGTTCGCGTAGCCGACCGCCTTGTCCAGCGCGTACCTCGCGGTGCCCAGCGAGAACGACGCGCCCATGATCCGTTCCGGGTTGAGACCGGCGAACAGCTGCGCGATCGCCGCGTCCTCCTCGCCCACCAGCGCTTCGGCGGGCAGCCGCACGTCGTCCAGGAACAGCGAGAACTGGTTTTCCGGCGCGACGATGTCCATGTCGATCTTCGTGAACTCGAACCCGGGCGCGTCCGTCGGCACGACGAACAGCGCGGGCTTCAAGCGGCCGGTCTTCGCGTCCTCGGTGCGCCCGACGACGAGCACCGCGTCGGCCTCGTCGACACCCGAGATGTACACCTTGCGGCCGGACAGCACCCAGTCGCCGCCGTCCCGGCGGGCGGTCGTCGTGATCTTGTGCGAGTTGGATCCGGCGTCCGGTTCGGTGATCGCGAAGACGATTTTCTTGCTGCCGTCGGCGATTCCCGGCAGCCACTGCTTTTTCTGGTCCGGCGTGCCGAAACGCGACAGCACCGTCCCGACGATCGCCGGCGACACCACCATCAGCAGCAGCGGCGAGCCCGCGGCCGCGAATTCCTCCAGCACCGCGGCGAGATCCGCGATCCCGGCTCCCCCGCCGCCGTACTCCTCCGGCAGGTTCACGCCCAGGTAGCCGAGCCGTCCGGCTTCGTCCCACAGCTCGTCGGTCTTTTCGCCCGCGCGGGCCTTCTTCGAGTAATAGCCGTACCCGTACTTGCCCGCCAGGTCGGCCGCGGCCTTCCGCAGCGCCACCCGCTCTTCGGGCTCGACGAAGTTCATCGCGTTCATTCCGCTTCTCCCACCACAGCCAGCACCGCGCCTACCTCGACCTGTTGCCCGACCTCGACCGGCAGTTCGGCGACCACGCCGTCCGCCGGGGCCGAGATCCGGTGTTCCATCTTCATCGCTTCCAGCCACAGCAACGGATCGCCCGCCTGGACACTGTCCCCCGCGGACACTGCGAGCCGCACGACCGTGCCCGGCATCGGTGCGAGCAGCGACCCCGCGGCCAGTGCCGCGTCGGGGTCCGCGAACCGCGGCTCGACGGTCAGCGGCACCGAACCCAGCGGAGAATCCACATAGGACACCGAGCCGTGCCGGGCGACCGCGAAGGTGCGGCGCACGCCCGCGATGTCCAGGACCACCTTGTTCGGTTCAGCGGAGACCAGAGCCACGTCGTCATAGCCCTCTGCCCGCAACCCGTCGCGGGTCAGCGAGTAGACGACCTCGTACCGGTTGTCTCCCCTGGCAAACACCTTCCGCTGACCGGCGGAGCGGACGTTGCGCCAGCCGCTGGGCAGCCGTCCCAGCGTCGTGGTGGACGCCCGGTTCCCGGCCGCGTCGGCCAGTGCGGCAGCCAGAGCCGACCAGCGTTCGGTGTCCACAGTAGCCAGTGAAGCGGCCAAATTGTCCAGTCCGTGCCGGTCGAAGAAGGCGGTATCCGTTTCCCCGGCGAGGAAAGCTTCGTGCCGCAGAATCCGGACCAGCAGGTCGCGGTTGGTCACGACGCCATGGATCTTCGCGCCGGCCAAGGCACCCGCGAGCCGACGCGCGGCTTCCGCCCGCGTGGACGCCCACGTGATGACCTTCGCCAGCATCGGGTCGTAATGGACGCCGATCACTGAGCCGGACTCCACACCGGAGTCGAGCCGCAGTCCGGCACCGTGGGTGAATTCGCGGTCCACTCCGGACACTTCGAAGGTGTGGAGCGTCCCGCTCTGCGGCTGCCATCCAGCCGACGGGTCTTCCGCGTACAAGCGGACTTCGATCGAATGTCCGTTGGCGACAGGCGGTTCGGCGGGCAGCTTCGCGCCTTCGGCCACCGAAAGCTGCAACGCCACCAGATCCAGGCCGGTGACGTTCTCCGTCACCGGGTGCTCGACCTGCAGCCGCGTGTTCATCTCCAGGAAGTAGAACCGGCCGTCCGGACCGGCCAGGAATTCGACGGTTCCGGCGCCGACGTAGTCGATCGCCTGCGCGGCCTTGCGCGCGGCGTCGAACAGTTCGGCCCGCATGGCATCGTCCACAAAGGGCGACGGCGCTTCTTCGACCACCTTCTGGTGCCGGCGCTGAATGGAGCACTCCCGCTCCCCCACCGCCCACACCGTGCCGTGCGAGTCGGCGAGCACCTGGACCTCGATGTGCCGTCCGGTTTCGAGGTACCGCTCGCAGAACACCGTCGGGTCGCCGAAGGCCGATCCCGCTTCGGCACGCGCACTCTCCACGGCTTCAGACAGCTCGTCCAGCGAGCGGACCACGCGCATGCCGCGACCGCCGCCGCCAGCGGAAGCCTTGACCAGCAACGGAAGGTCGGCCTCGGTCACCGACGACGGGTCCAGTTCGGACAGCACCGGAACCCCGGCGGCGGCCATCAGCCGTTTCGACTCCACTTTGGAGCCCATGGTCTCGATCGCCGCCGGAGGCGGGCCGATCCAGGTCAGCCCGGCGTCGAGCACCGCGCGGGCGAAACCGGCGTTTTCGGAAAGGAAGCCGTACCCGGGATGGATCGCGTCGGCCCCGGCGTCCGCCGCGGCTTTGACGATCAGCTCGCCGCGCAGGTACGTCTCGCCCGGCGCGTTGCCCGGCAGCCGGACCGCGACGTCGGCTTCCCGCGCGTGCGGCGCGTCGGCGTCCGCGTCGGAGAACACCGCGACCGTGCCGATCCCGGCGTCCCGGCAGCTGCGGAACACCCGGCGGGCGATTTCGCCCCGGTTGGCGACCAGCAGATTCTGGATCATGGCCCTCACATCCGGAAGACGCCGAAGCCGCCTTCGACGCCCTTCACTGGTCCGTTGTGGATCGCCGACAGGCTCATCCCGAGCACCGTGCGGGTGTCGCGCGGGTCGATGATGCCGTCGTCGTAAAGCATGCCGGAGAGGAACATCGGCATCGATTCCGCCTCGATCTGGTTCTCCACCATGGCGCGCATCGCGGCGTCGTTTTCCTCGCTGTACTCCTGGCCCCGGCTCGCCGCCGCCGCGCGGGCCACAATGGACAGCACGCCGGCCAGCTGCGCCGGTCCCATCACCGCGGACTTCGCGCTCGGCCAGGCGAACAGGAACCGCGGATCGTAGGCGCGGCCGCACATCCCGTAGTGCCCGGCCCCGTAGGACGCTCCCATGAGGACGGACAGATGCGGCACCTTCGAGTTCGACACCGCGTTGATCATCAGCGCGCCGTGCTTGATGATGCCGCTCTGCTCGTATTCCTTGCCGACCATGTAGCCGGTCGTGTTGTGCAGGAACACCAGGGGCGTGTCGATCTGGTTGGCCAGCTGGATGAACTGCGCGGCCTTCTGCGATTCCTCGCCGAACAGCACGCCTTGGGCGTTGGCCAGTATCCCGACCGGATAACCGTGGATGCTCGCCCATCCGGTGACCAGGCTCGGCCCGTACAGCGGTTTGAACTCGTCGAAGTCCGAGCCGTCCACGACGCGCGCGATCACCTCGCGCGGGTCGAACGGGACCTTCAGGTCCGTCGGCACGATGCCCAGCAGGTCTTCGGCGTCGAACAGCGGCTCGGTGTAGTCCGGTTTGGGCGCCGGGCCCTGTTTGGTCCAGTTGAGCCGCTTGATGATGTTGCGGCCGAGCCGGATCGCGTCCTCCTCGTCCACCGCGAGGTAGTCCGCGAGCCCGGAGGTGCGCGCGTGCATTTCCGCGCCGCCGAGGGATTCGTCGTCGGATTCCTCGCCGGTCGCCATCTTGACCAGCGGCGGCCCGCCGAGGAACACCTTCGCGCGTTCCTTCACCATCACGACGTAGTCGGACATGCCGGGCAGATAAGCACCGCCCGCGGTCGAGTTGCCGAACACCAGCGCGACCGTCGGCACCTTCGCCGCCGAAGACCTCGTCAGATCACGGAAGACCCGGCCGCCAGGGATGAAGATTTCTTTCTGCGTCGGCAAATCCGCACCGCCGGACTCGACCAGGTTGATCACCGGAAGCCGGTTCTGCGCCGCGATGTCCGCCGCCCGGAAGGACTTCTTCGTAGTCCACGGATTGCTCGCGCCGCCCTTGACCGTCGGATCGCTGGCCGAGATCAGGCATTCGACGCCCTCGACGACGCCGATCCCGGTGATCACGCTCGCGCCGACCTTGTAGTCCGAGCCCCACGCGGCCAGCGGCGACAGCTCCAGGAACGGCGAATCCTCGTCCAGCAGCAGTTCGATCCGCTCGCGCGCCAGCAGTTTCCCGCGCTTGCGATGGCGTTCGACGTACTTTTCGCCGCCGCCGGCCACGGCTTTGGCCTGTTCGGCGTCGATCTCCGCGAGCTTTTCCAGCATCGCCTCGCGGTTCGCGGCGAACTCGTCGGCCCGGGTGTCCACTGTGGACCTGATAGTGGTCATGCGGTGTATCCCAATCGCTTCGCGGCCAGTCCGGTCAGGATTTCGGTGGTGCCGCCGCCGATGCCGAGGATGCGGACGTCGCGGTAGTGCCGCTCCACTTCAGCCTCGCGCATGTAGCCGAGCCCGCCGTGCAGCTGCACGGCCTCGTTCACGACCCATTCAGCGGTCTGCACCGCGGTGTTCTTCGCGAAGCACGCCTCGGCGATCACTTCTTCGCCGGACACGTGCCGGATCGCGACCTGCCGGGCGTACGTGCGGGCGACGTCGATCTTGCAGGCCATCTCGGTGAGCTTGTGCTGCACCAGCTGCCGCGAGATCAGCGGACGCCCGAACGTCTCGCGCATCCGGCACCAGTCCAGCGTCAGATCCAGTGCCCGCTGCGCGTGCGCATACGCTTGCACCGCGAGCGAAAGCCGCTCGGTGACGAACTGCGTCGCCACCTGAGCGAACCCGCTGTTCTCCGCGCCGACCAAGTTCTCCGCCGGAACGCGAACGTCCACATAAGACAGCTCTGCGGTGTCGGAAGCCGCCCAACCCATTTTCTCCAGCTTGCGCGACACCGTGAACCCCGGCGTCCCACGCTCGACCACGATGAGCGAAAGGCCATGCGCGCCAGCTTCGCCGGTTCGGACCACTGTGGTCACGAAGTCCGCGCGGCACCCGGAGGTGATGAACGTCTTGGCCCCGTTGACCACATACTCGTCGCCCTCGCGCACCGCGGTGGTGCGGATCCCGGCGACGTCGGAGCCGCCGTCCGGTTCGGTGACCGCCAGCGAGCCGATCTTCTCGCCTTCGAGAGTCGGCCGCACCCAGCGTTCGATCTGCACCGGGTCGCCGGCCTCGACGATGTGCGGCACCGCGATCCCGCAGGTGAACAGCGACGCGAACAGCCCGCCGGACCCGCCCGCGTAGTGCATTTCCTCGGCGACCACGAGCGCGTCGAGGTAATTGCCGTCGCCGCCGCCCGCGGCTTCGGGGAACGCGACCCCGAGCAGGCCCAGCTGCCCCGCCTTGCGATGCAGCTCGCGCGGCAGTTCCCCGGCCCGCTCCCAGTCGTCCAGGTGCGGCAGCACGTCCTTCTCCACGAACCGGCGCACCGTCGCGCGCAGTTCGGTGCGTTCCGGCGTGCGGAACGGATCCACGGTCACAGCAGCGCCTCCGGGACGTCGAGTTCGCGCGCCCGCAGCCATTCGCCGAGCGCCTTCGCCTGGGGATCGAATCTGGCCTGCGAAGCGACGCCGTCGCCGAGGATGCCCTCGACCACGAAATTCATCGCCCACAGGTTCGGCAGCAGATGCCGGGTGACCGGCAGCCCTTCGGTTTCCGGCAGCAGCCGCCGGAATTCCCCGACAGTCAGCCGGTGCACGAGCCAGCGCCAGGCTTCCTCGGACCGCACCCACACACCGAGGTTCGCGTTACCGCCCTTGTCGCCGCTGCGCGCGCCTGCGACAAGACCGAGCGGCACCCGCCGCACCTTGTCCGCCTGCAACGGTTCCGGCAACGCCGGTTCATCCACTTCGGACAGTTCAATCGTCTCGACCGCAGGTTCGATGTCCACCTTGGACCCGTCCGGCAACACCGCCACGTGCGGAACCGCGGCAGCGTCCACAAAGGCCGCCGAGTAGACCCCGAACGGAGCCGCGTCCGAAGGCGGTGCGGTCACGTGGAACCCCGGATAGCTCGCCAGCGCAAGCTCAATCGCCGCCCCGCTGAACGCACGTCCGGCGATCTTCGGATCGTTGTCCTTCACCGCGACGTGCAGTAGTGCGCTGGCGCGTTCCTCGGTGTCGGCGTCCGCGTGGTCCGTGCGGGCGAGCGTCCACCGGACGTCCGCGGGAGGACGCTTCGCCAGCGCGCCTTCCAGCTGTTCCCGCACCAGCGCGGCTTTCTCCTCGATGTCCAGTCCAGTAAGGACGAACGTCGTCTCGTTCCGGAAGCCGCCGAGCCGGTTGAGGCACACCTTCAACGTCGGCGGCGGCGCTTCCCCGCGGACCCCGCTGATCCGCACCCGGTCCGGCCCGTCGTCAGCCAGCGAGATCGCGTCAAACCGTGCCGTCACATCAGGATTCGCATACCGCGCACCGGTGATCTCGTACAACAGCTGCGCCGTGACGGTTCCGGTGTTCACCACCCCATCGGTGCCCGGATGTTTCGTGATCACGCTGGAACCGTCCGCGTGGATCTCCGCGATCGGGAATCCCGGCACGCCGATCGGCTGCTCGCGGAAGAACGAGTAGTTGCCGCCAGTCGCCTGCGCGCCGCATTCGATGACGTGCCCCGCCGCGACCGCTCCGGCGAGCGCGTCGTAATCGTCGCGAGCCCAGCCGAAGTGCGCCGCCGCCGGTCCGACGATCACCGACGCGTCCGTGACCCGACCGGTCACGACCACGTCCGCACCGGCTTTGAGGCATTCCGCGATTCCCCACGCGCCGAGATAAGCGTTGGCAGTCAACGGTTCCTCGAAGCCGAACTCGTCCGCGCGCGCGATCAGGTCGTCGCCCTCGACGTGCGCGACCTTCACCTCGACACCGAGCTTCGCGGCCAGTTCGCGCACCGCATCCGCGAGCCCGGCCGGGTTGAGGCCGCCCGCGTTCGCGACGATCCGGACGCCCTTGTCCTTAGCCAGTCCGAGATTTTCCTCCATCTGCCGGAGGAACGTCTTGGCGTAGCCGCGGGCCGGGTCCTTCATCCGGTCGCGGCCGAGGATGAGCATGGTCAGCTCGGCGAGATAGTCGCCGGTCAGGACGTCGAGCGGGCCGCCGGTCAGCATTTCCCGCACGGCGGAGAACCGGTCGCCGTAAAAGCCGGACGCGTTCCCGACGCGCAACGGCGCGCTCACGCGAACTGCCCCGGCTCGCGCCCCGCCCCAGGCGGCCCGGCGAACGCCTGCGCGATGCCCAGCCATTCCTCGACGTCCGCGCCTGTCGCGACGAGATCAGTGTCCGCCGGATGCCGTCGTTGCGTCGCGACCAGACAGAAATCGAATGCGCTTCCGGTCAGCCGCTGCTCCGCGTCTTCCGGCCCGAACGCCCACGTACTGCCGTCCGGCGCGGTCAACTCGACGCGGAATTCCTCGGCCGGCGGCGCGAGAGAATGGAGTTTGTAGGCGAAATCGCGCGTGCGCGTGCCGAACCGGGCGATGTGCCACAGCCGTTCGGTGAGCTCGCGCGTGACGCCGAGCGCGTCGGCGATGTCCTGGCCGTGCGCCCAGGTCTCCATCATCCGCGCGGTCGCCATCGACGCCGCGCTCATCGGCGGGCCGTACCACGGAAGTTTCTGCCCGTCCGGCACCGCCGCGAGCGCCTCGGCGAGCGCGGCCCGCCCCGCGCGCCACTGCGCCAGCAGTTCGTCCGGGGGAAGCTGCGCGCCTTCTTCGGCACCCGCGTCGACGTAGGTTTCCCCGACGCTCAACAGGTTTTCGACCTCGGACTGCCAATCCTCCGGCCGGCTCGCGGAGATCAGCGACTTCCCGTCGGTCCACGCCAGATGCGCGATCTGATGCGCGATGCTCCACCCGGGCGCGGGCGTCGGGGTCGCCCACCCGTCCGCGGGCAACCCGGCGACCAGGTCGTCGACCGCCTGCGATTCGGCCGCGAGATCCCGGAGGATCCCCGCGAGATCAGCCATTCCTGCGCCTCCCTGCGTCCGCCGCACCACCTCGTGCGGACCCAGCGTGGCCCCTGGCGACAGAAAAATCAAGCGCGCCTGATTGTTTTACTCGCGACCCCCGTCCGTGAAGGACTCCTTGAGGGAATCTGATTCCCTCAGGGTTCCCCTCACAGCCCCCAACCCGGTCGCGAGGGGCCCCTTCCCGGACTTGGATTCCCTCAAGGAGCCCTTCACAGCCCGCCCGCAAGCACCCGCCGGATCCTGCCCCAATGCGGCATTGGGTGCGTCAGACGCACCGAACGCCACATTGGGTGCGCGGGATGCACCCAATGCCACATTGGGGCGCTAGCCCACCCACCGAACCGCAGCCGACGCACCCACCCCATCCAGGCAGCCAGCCCCCGCCCTGCACCCCGATACGAAGCCTTCCCTGCGGTTCGGGGGTGCTTGTCAAGGCATCTTTCCCGCCTTGACAAGCA
>NZ_JBSHAM010000070.1:0-1068 GCF_053611505.1 Amycolatopsis sp. NPDC054798
GCCAGGCGGGGGGGCCGCCGGGGGCCGGGCCCCCCAAACCCGCGGGCAGGGGGACGGTTGCGCGGCCGCCCTGGGATTGAACCGCGGCGCAGCGGGTAGCCGGAAAGCGACGGCACCGACTTTCCGGGGAGGAAACCCGCATGGCAGACCGCATCCGACCGCCGCAGCAACAGGAACCTCCGGGCACCACCGCGGAAATGGACCCGCGGCCGCGCGATTCGATGACTGACTACGAAGGCCGCGGCCTGCTCGCCGGACAACGCGCGCTGATCACCGGCGGCGACTCCGGAATCGGCCGCGCGGTGGCGATCGCCTTCGCGAAAGAGGGCGCGGACGTCGCGATCTCGTATCTCAACGAGCACGAAGACGCCGAGTACACCGCTGATCGCGTGCGCGCCGAGGGCCGGGAATGCGTGCTGCTTCCCGGCGATCTCGCCGACGCGAGCCACTGCCGGGAGATCGTCGACAGCACTCTGTCCGAACTGGACGGACTGGACATCCTGGTCAACAACGCGGCGACGCAGTGGCCGGTCGACCGCCCCGAGGACCTGACCGAAGAGCAGTGGATGCACACCTTCGACGTCAACCTGCACAGCTACTTCCGGGTGACTGCCGCCGCGCTGCCGCATCTGGGCGACGGCGACGTGATCATCAACACCGGTTCGGTGAACGGCTTGCGCGGCAACAAATCCCTGATCGACTACTCGGCGACGAAGGGCGCGATCCACGCCTGGACGTACGCGATGGCGCAGGCGCTCGCCGACCGGGGGATCCGGGTGAACTGCGTCGCGCCGGGTCCGGTGTGGACACCGTTGATCCCGTCGACGTTCCCGCCGGAGAAGGTGGAGAAGTTCGGTCTGCAGGCTCCGTTCCAGCGGGCGGCCCATCCGGACGATCTCGCGCCGTCGTATGTGTTTCTCGCTTCGAACCGGCTGTCGTCGTATTACAGCGGCGAGGTGCTCGCGGCTCTGGGCGGCGAGACCGTGCCCGGCGGATAGCCACGGTCCGTGAGGGGAACCCTGAGGGAATCAGATTCCCTCAGGGCTGTCTCTTATACACATCTCCGAC
>NZ_JBSHAM010000070.1:1078-43258 GCF_053611505.1 Amycolatopsis sp. NPDC054798
CGGGCCGGGCGTTTCCCCCGGTCCCGTGTGGGCAACCCGGTGTAATGCTTTTCCCAGCTGGGCCCCCCACACGGACCTTCAGCCGGAGTCGAGCCCGGCAGCGAGCAGTTCGGCGAGATGGATGCCCTCGCGCCCGCCGCTGTCCAGCTCGTGCAGCTGGGTCCGGCAGCTGAACCCGTCGGCCAGCACCGCCGTCCGCCGGTCCGCTTGGCGAACCCGGGGCAGCAGCACGCGTTCCGCGCAAGCCTTGCTGACTTCCAGGTGTCCTCGTTCGAAACCGAAGTTCCCGGCGAGACCGCAACATCTCGAAGCGAGCCGTTCGACCTCCACTCCGGCGGCTTCCAGCAGCTTCCGGTCGGCGTCCCAGCCGAGGACGGCGTGCTGGTGGCAATGGACCTGGGCGAGCGCGTTCCCGGGAATCCGCGGCGGCCGGTAGCCGGGGGAGTGCCGGGTCAGCAGCTCGGCCAGCGTCACGGTCTGGTCCCGCAGCCGCCGGACGTCCTGGTCGCCGGGGAACAGTTCGGCCGCGTCGGAGCGGAACACCGCGGTGCAGCTGGGTTCCAGTCCGAGCACGAGCCCGCCGTCGCGCAGGTGCGGGGCCAGCGTGCGCACGGTGCGGGTGAGCACTCGCTTCGCGATTCCCAGCTGGCCGGTGGAAATCCAGGTCAGGCCACAGCACACGGACCGCTCGGGCAGCGTCACGCGCCAGCCCGCGTCTTCCAGCACCCGGACGGCAGCCTCGGCGACGTGCGGATGGAAGTACGAGGTGAAGGTGTCCGGCCACAGCAGCACCGTCCCGCGCGCGCCAGTGCCGGCGGGTTGATGCCGGGCGAACCACCGCGGCAGCGTTTTCGGCGCGAAGCGGGGGATTTCGCGGTCCTCGACTCCGGCGGCGAGCGTCGCGAACCGCGTTTTGCCCAGCAGATTCACCAATCGCGCGGTGCGCGTCTTGCCGACCAGCCGGGCGACGAGCGGAAGCCAGCCCATCGTGAAGTCCGAGCGCGGCCGTTTCCAGGGGCGGCCGGCATAGTGGTGGGCGAGGAATTCCGCCTTGTAGGTGGCCATGTCCACGTCGGCCGGGCAGTCCGATTTGCAGCCCTTGCAGGAAAGACACAGGTCCAGCGCGTCGCGGACCTCGGTCGAGCGCCAGCCGTCGGCGATGGGGCCGTCGCGGTGGCCGTCGAGCATCTCGAACAGCAGCCGGGCGCGGCCGCGCGTGGAGTGCTCCTCCTCGCGGGTGACCTGGTACGACGGGCACATCACGTCGCCGCTGTCCGAAGTGGACTGACGGCAGCGGCCCACCCCGACGCACCGGTTGGCGGCCTGGGAGAACGAGCCGCCGTCGTGCGGGAAGCGGAAGTACAGGTCCTGCGGCTCGGCGGGGGACCACGAGCCGCCGAGCCGCAGGTTTTCGTCCAGCGAGTACGGCGCGACGACCTTGCCGGGGTTCATCCGGTCCGCCGGGTCGAAGATCGCCTTGAGCTGGCCGAAAGCGGTGACCAGGGCGGTGCCGAACATCCGCGGCAGCAGTTCGCCGCGGCTCTGCCCGTCGCCGTGCTCGCCGGAGAACGAGCCGCCGAACTCCGCGACCAGGTCGGCGGCCCGTTCCATGAACCGCCGGTAGGTCGCGACGCCGGACGCGGTGTAGAGGTCGAACGGGATCCGCGTGTGCACGCAGCCCTGGCCGAAGTGGCCGTACAGGCTCGGGCCGGTTTCGTCGGCGTAGCCGAATTCCTCGTACAACGCGTCGAGCCGGCGGAGGTAGCTGCCGAGTTTTTCCGGCGCTACCGCGGAATCTTCCCAGCCCTCGAAGGTGTCCCGCTCGCCGGGGACGTGCGCGGTCGCGCCGAGCCCGGCCTCGCGGACCTGCCAGAGTTCGGCTTCTTTCGCGGGATCGTCGAGGAACGCGACGTCCGCATCGTCGATCGCGTCGAGCAAACCGCGCGCCTGCTTGTCGGCCTCTTCGAGCGATTGCCCGCCGAACTGGACCATCAGGAACGCCCGGCCGCGCGGAAGTTCCTCGCGCGCCTTTTCGTTGAGGTGCTTCAATCTTTCGTCGTAGAGAAGGCGGTGGTCGACGCCTTCGAGCGCGATCGGTTCGTGCGGCAGGATGTCCGGCACCGCGTCGGCGGCGGTCGCGATGTCCGGGTAGCCGAGCACGACCAGCGCCCGCCCGGGCAGCACCGGCACCAGCTTCAGCTCCGCGCGCAGGACGGTGACCAGGGTCGATTCGCTGCCGACGAGCAGTCCGGCGATGTCGAAGCCGTGTTCGGGCAGCAGCGAGTCGAGGTTGTAGCCGGACACCCGGCGCGGAATATCCGGGAAGCGGCGGCGGATCTCGTCGGCGTACTCGTCGCGCAGCCGCCGCAGCTGCCGGTAGATCGCGGCCCGGCGATCGCCGTGGTGCTCGATCTCGGCGTACTCTTCGTCGCTGGTTTTGCCGCACCAGAACCGGGTCCCGTCGGCCAGCAGCACTTCCAGGCGCACGACGTTGTCGACGACCTTGCCGGTGCGCTGGGCGGTCGCGCCGCAGGAGTTGTTGCCGATCATCCCGCCGAGGGTGCAGTTCATGTGCGTGGCGGGTTCGGGACCGAACCGGAGCCCGGTGTCGGCGAGCTGCCGGTTGAGGTCGTCCAGCACGATCCCCGGCTGCACGACGCAGGTGCGGCGTTCGGCGTCGACGGATTCCAGCTCGGAGCAGTATTTCGACCAGTCGAGTACGACGGCGGTGTTGGTGCACTGGCCGGCGAGGCTCGTCCCGCCGCCGCGCGAGAGCACCGGCGCGCCGAACTCCCTCGCCACGGCCAGTGCTTCGACGGCGTCGTCGGGGGAACGCGGCACGACGACGCCGAGCGGGATCTGGCGGAAATTGGACGCGTCGGTGGAGTAGGCGGCGCGGCTGCCGTCGTCGAAGCGGACCTCGCCCTCGATCCGCTCGCGCAGGGCCGCGGCAAGGGCGTCGGTGTCTATTTCGGCCGGCGGCGGCACGCGAACAACGGGGTCGGGGAGTTCGGCGGTGCTCATCAGCCCTCCTTGACCGCGTACTCGGCGGCGGCGTCGCTGTGCAGGCGCAGCCCGTGCCCGGCAACGGACATCGACGGCGCGACCCGGCCGCCGCTGGGGTCGAGGCCGCCGTAGAACAGCTCCCGTTCGATCCGGTCGTGGTCGGCGAACCATTCGATATGCCGGAAATTCGGGGTCGCCGCGGCCGCGTGCGCGGACAGATTCGGCGCGCAGTGCGCAGAAATTTCGCGGTTCGCCGCGGCGGCGAGAGCGGCGACGCGACGCCATTCCGTGTAGCCGCCGCACCGGGTCACGTCGACCTGGAGACAGTCGACGGAAGGCAGCATCCGGGCGAAATACGGCAGGTCGTAGCCGTACTCGCCGGCCGCGATGTCCGGTCCGTCCGGGCTGCGCAGCTGGGCGAGCCCGGGCAGGTCGTCGCTGGAAACCGGCTCCTCGAACCAGGTCACGCCGAACTCCCGCAAGGTGTCGGCGATCCGGCGGGCCCGGCCGACCGAGTAGCCGCCGTTCGCGTCGACGTACAGCGAGGCGTCGTCCCCGATCGTCTCCCGCGCCAGCCGGACCCGGCCGATGTCGCGGGCGACCGCGGATCCCCAGGACTCGCCGATCTTGATCTTCACGCGCGGGATGCGCTGGCGGCGGACCCAGTCTTCCAGCTGCGCGGCCAGTTCGTCGTCGCCCTGCGAGGTGAAGCCGCCGCTGCCGTACACCTCGACCTCGTCGTGCACCCGGCCGAGCATCCGGCTCAGCGGAACGTCGAGCAGCCGGGCGGCCGCGTCCCAGATCGCGATGTCCACAGCGGACAGTGCACAAGAGACCAGCCCGGCGCGGCCGAGGTTCCGGATCGCGTGCTGCATGGCGGTCCAGCACGCGGGCGGGTCCAGCACCGGCCGTCCCACGACCGCGGCGGCGAGCTTGCCTTCGATGAGCGGGGCACAGGAGAAATCGGCGTACGTCCAGCCGAGCCCGTCGGTGCCGCCGGCGCGCACCCTGGCCACGACGAGCGTCGTGGAGTCCCAGGCGAGCGTGCCGTCGGCCTCCGGCGAAGGAGTCGGCACCCGGTAGGCGCGCGCCTCGACCCGTTCGATGTGCGGGGCGGCGATGGTCACCGCGACCGCCCGGGCAAGAACTCCTGCAGCTTCGTCTTCGCGCCCTGGAACATCAGGTGGAACGCCTCCGGATCGCCCTTGAGCACCGATTCGGTCACCGACTTCATCTGCTCGAACGTCGCGTGCGGCGGGATCGGCGGAACCTCGGCGTCGCACCGGACGTCGAGCACGGCCGGCCGGTCCGCGGCGAAAGCGGTCTGCCACGCCGGAGCGAGGTCGCCTGGGTCGTCGACGTTGATTCCTTGCAGGCCGATGCTGCGCGCGAAACCGGCGTAGTCGATGTCCGGCAGCGACTGCGATTCCTCGAATTTCGGCGCGCCGCCCATCGCGCGCAGTTCCCAGGTGACCTGGTTGAGGTCGTTGTTGTGGAAGACGCAGACAATGCACCGCGGATCCGTCCACAACCCCTGGTAGCGGGCGATGGTGATCAGCTCGGCCAAGCCGTTCATCTGCATCGCGCCGTCGCCGACCAGCGCGATCGCCGGGCGGTCGGGATGCGCGAACTTGGCCCCGATCGCGTAAGGCACGCCAGGTCCCATCGTGGCGAGCGTGCCGGACAGCGTCGCCCGGATGTCGCCGCGGATCCGGAGATTGCGCGCGTACCAGTTGGTCGACGAGCCGGAATCGGCGGTGACCATCGCGTTGCCCGGGATCTGCTTCGACAGCTCGTGCACGATCCGCATCGGGTTGACCGGTTTCGCGTCCACCTCCGCCTGCTGGTCCATGGTGGTCCACCAGTCGGCGACGTTCTTCTCGATTTTCTCGCGCCACGAGCGGTTTTCGGTCCGGTTCAGCTTCGGCAGCAGGGCGCGCAGGGTCGCGGCGGCGTCGCCGACCAGATTGACCTCGGTGGGGTAGCGCATGCCGATGAACCGGCCGTCGAGGTCGATCTGCACCGCGCGCGCCTGGCCGAACTCCGGCAGGAACTGGCTGTAGGGGAAGTTGGAGCCGACGATCAGCAGCGTGTCGCAGTCGCGCATCATCTCGTAGCTCGGCCGGGTGCCGAGCAGCCCGATCGCGCCGGTCACGTACGGCAGGTCGTCGGCGAGGACGTCCTTGCCCAGCAAGGCTTTCGCCACTCCGGCCCCGGTGAGGTCCGCGACCTGGCGCACCTCTTCGGCCGCGCCGCGGGCGCCCTGCCCGACGAGGATCGCGACCTTCTCCCCGGCGTTGAGCACCTCGGCGGCTTCGCTGATCGCGGGTTCGGGCGGCACTGGATTCGGCCACGCGGTCCCGGGCGGGCTCGACGGCATCTGCTTGAACGCGTGCTGCGGCGGCTCGTACGGCTCCTCCTGCAGATCCGCCGGGATGATCAGCGCGGTCGGCGTGCGGGACGCCTGTGCGACCCGGAAAGCGCGGTCGAGCGCGTTGGGCAGCTGCTCGGGAACGTTCACCTCGATGCAGTACTCGTTCGCGACATCCCTGTACAGCGTCTGGAGTTCGACCTCCTGCTGGTAGCTTCCGCCCATCGCGGTGCGCGCGGTCTGCCCGACGATCGCGACGACCGGGACGTGGTCGAGTTTCGCGTCGTAGAGCCCGTTCAACAGATGGATCGCGCCCGGCCCGGACGTCGCCATGCACACGCCGACGGCCCCGCTGAACTTCGCGTAGCCGACCGCGGAGAAGGCGGCCATCTCCTCGTGCCGGGCCTGGACGAAGCGCGGCTGGTTGTCCGCTTTGCCGAAGGAGGCGACGAGACCGTTGATCCCGTCCCCGGGGTATGCGAACACCTGTTCCACGCCCCAGTCGCGCAGCCGCGAAAGCAGGTAGTCGCCGACGGTCTCGGTCATGACAAGTCCTCCCGTGCGTTGAGTTCTCCCCGGCTACCCGGCCCTCCGGGGCGTTACACGTCGCGCCGCAGCCCCTGCCGGGGTCCGGTCGCGTTGGTGGCGGTTTCCGCACCGTCGAGATGGCGCGCGGTATTGACGAGCCCGACCATGCTGAAGGCCTGCGGCATGTTCCCGAGCTGCCGCCCGGCGGCGATGTCGTACTCCTCGCTCAGCAGTCCGACGTCGTTGCGGACAGCCAGCATCTGCTCGAAAACCTCGACGGCTTCCTCGGTGCGGCCGGTGCCGTGCAAGGCGTCGGCGAGCCAGAAACTGCACGGCAGGAACGCGCCTTCGCCGCCTTGCAATTCGCCCTGCCCGGAGTCGGCGTCCGGATCGTAACGATGGACGAATCCGTCCCGCGAAAGCTCTTTCCGCACCGCGTCGACGGTTCCGCGCACCCGGGAGTCGCTTCCGGGAAGGAAGCCGACGCGGGGGATGAGCAGCAAAGCGGCGTCGAGACCGCGAGAACCGTAGAACTGGGTGAAAGTGTTGCGGTCGGCGTCGTAGCCCTCGCGGCAGACTTCCTCGTGGATGCGGTCGCGCAGCGCACGCCAGCGGCCGGCCGGTCCGTCGAGCCGGTGCCGCTCCACCGTCCGGACGGCGCGATCGACGCCCGCCCACGCCATCACCTTGGAATGCACGAAATGCCGCGGTTCGCCGCGTACTTCCCAGAGACTGCGGTCGGGTGCTTCCCAATGACTTTCGAGGAAATCCAGCAGTCCGCGCTGCAGGTCCCACGCCGGATGCGTCACCGGAAGCCCGGCTTCGCGGACGAGATGCAGGCCGTCGAGCGCTTCGCCCCAGACGTCGAGCTGGAGCTGGCCCGCGGCGGCGTTGCCGATCCGCACCGGGGACGAACCGGCATAACCGTCCAGCCAGTCCAGAGTGGACTCGGGGACCCGGCGGAAACCGTCGAGCCCGTACAGGACTTGAAGATCGGCCGGATCGCCCGCCGCCGCGCGGACCAGCCATTCGCGCCACGCCCTCGCCTCGTCGGGATAGCCGGTGCCGACCAGCGCTTGCAGGGTGAAGGTGGCGTCGCGCAGCCAGCAGTAGCGGTAGTCCCAGTTGCGTTCGCCGCCGAGTTTTTCCGGCAGCGACGTCGTCGGCGCGGCGAGAATGCCGCCGGTCGGCTCGTAGGTCAGCGCTTTCAAGGTGATCAGCGCGCGACGCACGGCGGCGGGCCACCGTCCGTCGTACTGGCAGCGGCCGATCCAGTCCGCCCAGAAGCGTTCGGTGTGCGCCAGCGCGTTCTCGGCGTCCGCGGGATCGGGGCGTTCGCGGTAGGAGGCGTGATAGGTCAGAACGAACGGAACCCGCTCGCCCTCGGCGACGGTGAACTCGGCGACGCCGTCGGCGGGCACCTCGACCGGTGTGGACAGCCGAACCGCGTCGGGGCCTGCTACTGCATCGAAACGGCCGTCGACGCGGCGGACCCACGGCCGCACCGAGCCGTAGTCGAACCGCGGCCGCAGGCAGGTCCGCATCGGCACCCGGCCGCGCCGCCCCTCGACGATCCGGACGAGATCAGCGGCCCCGTCCCGCGGCGGCATGAAGTCGAGCACCCGCACGGCGCCGTCGGCCGTCTCCCATTCGCTGGCCAGGATTAGGGAATCGCCGACGTAACCGCGGCGCGTCGCCGGTCCGCCGTCCGCGGGCCCGAGCTGCCAGACCCCCGCGCGTTCGTCGTGCAGAAGCGCGGCGAAGCACGCGGGGGAGTCGAACCGCGGCAGGCAGAGCCACTCGACAGCGCCTTCGCGCGACACCAGCGCCGCGGTGTGCAGGTCGCCGAGCAGGGCGTAGTCCTCGATCGGGCGCTGGTTCATCGCGGCGGAATCAGTCGCGGCCGAGCGCCTTCGCCAGTTCCTTCTTGTTCATCGTGGACCGGCCGTGGATGTTGCGCTTCTTCGCCTCGTTGTACAGCTGGTCCCGCGTCGGACCGCCGGGGCCGAGCCGCTTGCCGGAGCGGTGCCCGCCGCGCTTCTGCGGCGATTTGTCCTGTACCGAACTCTTGCTCGCACGGTCCGATTCGCCCGACTGCGCCCGGTTCTTGTTCACCGTGCGGGCGGCGATCTCCTTCGCGCGCTTCTTGCTCGCGCCGCGTTCCTCCTGCGACTCCTCGATGTGCTGGTACTGCCGTTCGCGTTTCGAACTCCAAGCCTGCTGCGGCATCCCAGTCTCCTTCCGCCGTTCTTGATCCCCGGGATTGCCCGCGCGGCGCGGGAGGAAACATCGCGGTTCGGCGCGCCGGGAACGGGTACCCGGCCGCGAGTGGGACGCGAACAGACTCTCGCCGGGCGGCTGCTGGCCGAGCACCTGGTCGCCGGCCGGCTCGAACCAGGGACCGAGATCGGCCTGCGGGTCGACCAGACGCTGACCCAGGACGCCACGGGCACGCTCGTGATGCAGGAGCTGGAGGCGCTCGGGCTCGACCGCGCGCGGACCGAGCTGAGCGTCCAGTACGTCGACCACAACCTGCTGCAGGCGGACGAGAAGAACGCCGAGGACCACGCGTATCTGCGCT
Source organism: Amycolatopsis sp. NPDC054798 (assembly GCF_053611505.1). Classification (NCBI taxonomy): domain Bacteria; kingdom Bacillati; phylum Actinomycetota; class Actinomycetes; order Pseudonocardiales; family Pseudonocardiaceae; genus Amycolatopsis; species Amycolatopsis sp. NPDC054798. The sequence goes on from NZ_JBSHAM010000070.1 coordinate 9,565, forward strand.
CGGCCTGCCGCCGGTTCGGGCTGTGGTTCTCCAAAGCGGGCAACGGCGTTTCGCATCCGACGCACATGGAGCGCTTCGGCGTGCCCGGCAAGAGCCTCGCCGGGTCCGATTCGCACACCTGCGCGGCCGGGGCGCTGGGCATGCTCGCCGTCGGCGTCGGCGGGCTGGAGGTGGCGCTGGCCATCGCCGGGGAGCCGCTCTACCTGCGGATGCCGGAGATCTGGGGCGTCCGGCTGGAAGGCGAGCTGCCGCCGTGGGTGTCGGCCAAGGACATCGTGCTGGAGATGCTGCGCCGGCACGGCGTCAGCGGCGGACGGCACCGGATCGTCGAATACCACGGGCCGGGGCTGGCCTGCCTGCGCGCGATGGACCGGCACGTGATCGCGAACATGGGCGCCGAGCTGGGCGCGACCGCGACGGTGTTCCCCGCCGACGAAGCGATCCGCGCGTTCCTGCGGGCGGAAGGGCGCGAACACGACTTCCGCGACCTGCGGGCCGGACGCGACGCCTCCTACGACATCGAAGACGAGATCGATCTGTCCACTGTGGAGCCATTGGTGGCGAGGCCGTCGTCGCCGGGCAACGTGGTGCCGGTGCGGGAAGTGTCGGGGACTCCGGTGGCGCAGGTCGTGCTCGGTTCTTCGGCCAACCCCGGGTTCCGGGACTTCGCGGTCGCCGCGGCCACCGTCCGGGGCAGGCAGACGGCCGATTCGGTCAGCTTCGACGTCAATCCGACCTCGCGGCAGATCCTCGTCGAACTGGCCCGCAGCGGACATCTCACCGACCTCGTCGCGGCGGGGGCAAGGGTGCACCAGGCGGGCTGCCTCGGCTGCATCGGGATGGGCCAGGCCCCCGCTCCCGGCACGAACTCGCTGCGCACGTTCCCGCGCAACTTCCCCGGCCGGTCCGGCACTTCGGACGATTCGGTCTGGCTGTGCTCGCCGGAGACCGCCGCGGTGTCGGCGCTGACCGGCGTGCTGACCGATCCGCGCGACTACGCCACCGCCCACCATCTCGCGTACCCGCGCGTCTCCGGACCGGCCCGTTCGGCAGCCGACCCGCGCGTCTTCACCGCTCCGCTGCCCGAGGACGAAGCCTTGCAGGAGGAACTGGTGAAGGGCCCGAACGTGGCCGGGCTGCCGGACTTCGACCCGCTGCCGGACGAGATCGAGGGCCCGGTCCTGCTGAAGGCCGGGGACGACGTGTCGACCGACGAGATCTCGCCCGCGGGCGCCCGCGCGCTGCCGTACCGCTCGAACATCCCGAAACTGGCCGAGTTCACCTTCACCCGCATCGACGAGGACTACCCGAAGCGCGCTGCCGGCAGCCCGGCGCATTTCGTGGTCGCGGGGGAGAACTACGGCCAGGGTTCGTCGCGCGAGCACGCCGCGATCACCGCCCGGTACCTGGGTTTGCGCGCGGTGCTGGCGCGGTCGTTCGCCCGGATCCACTGGCAGAACCTGGTCAACTTCGGCGTGCTGCCGCTGGAATTCGCCGAACCGGACGACAGCGAGAAGATCCAGCGCGACGACGTGCTGTGCGTGTCCGGGCTCCACCGGCTGGCCGAGACGGCGGAGTTCGCCGTCCGCAATCAGACGCGGGGCGAGGAGTACCGGGTGCGGCATCAGTTGTCGCCGCGTCAGGTGGACATGGTGCTGGCTGGTGGGCGGATTCCGCAGTTGGCACGGGCGTTGAGCTGAGAAGTCCGTGAAGGGCTCCTTGAGGGAATCTGATTCCCTCAAGGAGCCCTTCACGGACTTGGGGCGGTTAGGACGCCTTCAGCGCGGCTTCCAGATCGGCGCGGGACATCTTCGACCGCCCCTTGACGTCGCGTTCCTTCGCCAGCTTCTGCAATTCCGTCTTGGACAGTTCGGACAGGTCCGGAGTGCGCGGCCGACGGCTCCCGCGCACGCTCTTGGCCAGCGCCTCCATGAGGTCGACCACCTTCGTCGGCTGCTCCGGCTCGGCGGCGGGCGTGACGGTGTTGCCCTCCCGCTTGGCTTCGATCAGCTCCTCCACCCGCTCGCGGTAGGTGTCGCGGAACTGGTCCGGCTCCCACGGCTCGGACATCGCGTCGATCAGCTTGACCGCGAGGTCCAGCTCCTTCTGGTTGGTCTTGGCCTTGGCCGGCAGTTGCGGCACGTCTTCCGCGCTGCGCATCTCGGCGGCGTAATGCAGCGTGTTGAGCACGATCACGCCGTCGCCTGCCCGGGCGAGCGCGAGGTGCTCGCGGCCGTGGAAGACGAACTTCGCGACGGCCGCTTTGTCCCGTTGGGACAGCGCGTCGAGCAGCAGCACGTACGGGCGCTGCGCTTCCTCCTTGGCGGGCGCGAGCCAGTAGGCGCGGTCGAAGTACATCGGGTCGACCTCGGCGAGGTCCACGAAGCTCTCCACCTCGAGCGAACGCGACCGGCCCGGCGCGATCTCGTCCAGTTCGTCCTGCTCGACCAGCACGTACTCGTCGTCGCCGACCTCCCGGCCGCGGACGATGTCGTCGTAGCTCACCTCGTCGCCGGTCCGCTCGTTCACCCGCCGGTAGCGGATGCGGTCCCGCGTGCCGCGCTGGAACTGCGTGAAGTGCACCGCGTGGTCCTCGACCGCCTTGTACATCCGCACCGGGACGTTGACCAGGCCGAACGACAGCGCACCCTGCCAGACCGGACGCATCGGCCCCTCCTTCCTCCCTGTGTTGCCCGCTGGGTACCCGATCCGGGCACCCGGCACACCGCGCCGGTGTAACCGCCGCGCTTTCGGGGTAGCTTCTGCTCCGATGCGCATAAAACCTCGCGGAAGCCAGTTCTTCCAGCTGCTCGCGGACGCGGCCGCGAACCTCGTCACCGCCACCGCGCTGCTGCGGGACCTCACCGAGGCCGCGCCCCCGGACCGGGAGGCGATCGCGGCGCGGCTGCACGAGATCGAGCACGCCGGCGACGACCTGACCCACACCATCATGGTCGAGCTGAACAGCACGTTCGTCACGCCGTTCGATCGCGAGGACATCCAGGCGCTGGCCGCGCGGATCGACGACGTGCTGGACTTTGTGGACACTGCCGCCGACCTCGCCGTCCTGTACCGGCTCAAGGAGTTCCCGCCTGGCACCGACGGAATGCTGCGGGTGCTGTGCCGCGCCGCGGAGCTGACGGCGGAATCGATGCCGGGGCTGGCGAAGGTCGGCGAACTGTCGCCGTACTGGATCGAGATCAACGCGCTGGAGAACGAGGCGGACCACACCTACCGGCGGATGCTCGCCGACCTGTTCCAGCCGGGGGCCGACGCGCTCGAAGTGCTCAAGGCGAAGGAGGTCGTCGAGCAGCTCGAACTGGCGGCCGACGGATTCGAGCACGTCGCGGACGTGGTGCAGACGATCGCGGTCAAGGAGTCCTGAGTGGACGGCACCGCCGCGCTGGTCGCCGTCGTGGTGCTGACGGTCTTTTTCGACTACACCAACGGTTTCCACGACGCCGCGAACGCGATCGCCAGCGCGGTCTCGACCCGGGCGCTCCCGCTGCGCACCGCGCTCGTGCTCGCCGCGGTGATGAACCTGGCCGGAGCCTTGCTGTCGACCGGCATCGCCGCGACCGTCGCCAAGGGGATCATCGACGTCCCGGCCGGTCCCGGCGCGCTGACCGTGGTGCTCGCCGCGCTGGTCGGCGCGATCGCCTGGAACCTGGTGACCTGGTATTTCGGGCTGCCGTCCTCGTCGTCGCATTCGCTGATCGGCGGCATGGTCGGAGCCGCGCTGGCCGCGGCGAGCACCGTGCACTGGACGGGCATCGTGGAGAAAGTCCTGGTGCCGATGGTCGCCTCGCCGCTGCTCGGGCTCGTCCTCGGCTACCTGGCGATGGTGGCGGCGCTCTGGTTGCTGCGGCGGCGGAACCCGCACCGCAGCGGCCGGGTGTTCCGGCGGCTGCAGATCGTGTCGGCCTCGGCGCTGGCGCTCGGGCACGGCCTGCAGGACGCGCAGAAGGGGATGGGCGTGCTCGTCCTGGCGCTGATCGCGGCGGGCAAACAGGACACGTTCGCGGTGCCGCTGTGGGTGACGCTCGTGTGCGCCGGGGCGCTGTCGCTCGGCACCTGCTCGGGCGGCCTGCGGATCATGCGGACGCTCGGGCGCCGGGTGTTCCCGCTCGATCCGCCGCACGGGTTCGTCGCGGAATCAGTGGGAGCTTCGGTGCTGTACTTGACCGCCTTCGCGGTGAAGGCCCCGATCTCGACCACGCACGTGATCACGGCGGCGGTGATGGGCGTCGGCGCGACGCGGCGGCTTTCGGCGGTGCGGTGGGGGATCGCACGGGACATCGTGCTGGGCTGGGTGCTCACGTTCCCGGCCGCGGCGGGGGTGGCGGCGCTGGTTTTCTGGCTTTTGTCGGCGCTGGGCTGAGGGCGCCGGTCACCAGGGCATCAGGTCATCAGGGAGAGGACTTCCTCGTCGCTGGTCGGGCTGAAGTCCGCATAGAACTCGCCGACCGCGCGGAACTCCTCCGGTTCCCGGAGACACACCACCTCGTCCGCCTCGCGGGCGAGCTTGTCCAGCGCGGACGGCGCGCCTACGGGAGCGGCGAAGACCAGCCGCAGCGGCGCGTACGGCCGGAGGGCCCGCAGCGCGGCGATCGCCGTCCCGCCGGTGGCCACGCCGTCGTCGACGACCACGACATCGTGTCCTGCCGGTGAATGCGGGACGCGGCTGCCGAGGTAACGACGGACCTGATCGCGGGCTTCGGCGCGGGCGTGGTCGACGAGGCGCGTGACGTCCTCCGGCACGAGCCCGAGCGCGCGAAGCCCGGCGCGGTCGAAGAACGGCGGCCCGTCCGCCGCTACGGCGCCGAGTCCGAGTTCCGGCTGCCCCGGGGCACCGATCTTGCGGGCGACCAGGAGTTCCAGCGGTGCGTCCAGCTCACGGGCAACGGGTGCGGCGACCGGCAGACCGCCGCGGGCGAGCCCGAAGACGACCGGGTCGGCCCACTCCCGCCAGGCCAGAGCGGCGGCAAGCCGGGCACCCGCGTCGGCGCGGTCGCGGAACGGTCTCACCGGCGGCCTTTCTTCGCACCCCAGCGGAACCGAGCGCCCTTCGCGGGCTTGCGGGCGCGGCGCACCACTTGCCCGGCGGCGAGGACGGCGGCGGTCAGCCCGGCCGCCACCGCGCCGTGGTGACGGCTCAGGACCGGCTGGAGGTCGTGCGCTTTCGCCTGCCGGTCGAACTCCCCGTGCGCGCCGTAGTCGAACCCGCGCGGGCCGTCCGCCGGTTCCCACAGGTTCGCGGGCTGGCTCGGCGGCTGGGGCTGCCTGGTTTGCTGCGCGCCGAAGCCGGTGCGGGCGAGGTACCGGTCGAGCAGGCCGGGAGCGACGGCGTTGGCCAGCAGCGTCGCGGCGGTGCTCGTGCCCGCCCAGTACTCGCGGCGGCGCGGGTGGTCGGCGGCGTGCAGCACCGCGCGGGCGGCGAGTTCGGGCTGGTAGATCGGCGGCACCGGCTGGGCGTGCTCGGGAAGCCGGGACAGCAGCCAGGAGAACTGCGGCGTGTTGACCGCGGGCAGCTGCACCATGGTCGTGCGGATTCCGCTGTGTTCGTGGAGAAGTTCGCAGCGCAGCGCCTCGTTGAAGCCCTGGATGGCGTGTTTGGCTCCGCAGTACGCGCTTTGCAGCGGGATCCCGCGATACGCCAGCGCCGAACCGACCTGGACGATCGTTCCGGAGTCCCGCGCTTTCATGCGGTGGAGGGCGGCCATCGTCCCGTGCACGAAACCGAGATAGGTCACCTCGGTGACCCGGCGGTATTCCTCGGGTTTGACGTCGGCGAACCGGGCGAACACCGAGCTGAACGCGACGTTGACCCAGACGTCGATCGGCCCGAGTTCCTCCTCGGCACGACTCGCGGCGGCGTCGACCTGGGCGAAATCGGCCACGTCCGCAGGCAGTTCGAGGGGAGTGCCCCCGGCTTCCCGGACGTCCTCCGCGGCGGCGGCGAGCCCCTTCTCTCCGCGAGCCAGCAGGGCCACCTTCGCGCCGCGGCTCCCGTAAGCACGCGCGACGGCCCGGCCCACTCCGGCGCTGGCCCCGGTCACGACTACGACGGACGGCATGGATTTCCTTTCCCCGGACCAGGAGTCCGGCGAGTCGGCGGACGCAGGCATTCCTGGCGGGCGACGTGCCCGCACACCGCGACCGCGGCCAGCACGAAACCGAGCAGCGCGAGCGGCACCTCCGGCGGAAAGACGATCCCGCAGGCCACAAGCCCCGCCGCGACGGCGGTCAGCGCCCAGCACGCCACCGGCCACGCCCGGCGAAGCGGCCACGCCGACTGGCCGAAGGCGCGCCGGACCCATAGCGCGTCGGTGGCGCGGAGCTCTCGCTCCATCGACCGCAGCGCCCGATGGGGTCCCGGCTGCCGGTGCGCGGCCATCGCCTGCTCCCTTCCGCCTGACCGACGGCGTACCCGCTGCGGGCCAGGCCAAACCGGGCCTGTGAAAGCGCCCCGTTTGCCGGCGAAGGCGAGGGGTAACCGGGCGGCGAGCGCACATCGTCGGAACGATCTCCGGAAGGGGTAGGAGAGATGAGCAGGCTGCTGGTCGACCCGGAAAGCGCGACTGTCCCGTGTGGACAGTGCGGCCGCGAGGCGGTGCACGTGGGCAGGCTGGTCCAGGAGGACGGGACGCCGGTCAGTCACGCGGTGGTGTGCACGGTCTGCCGCGCGCACCGGCCGGGACCGGGGCTGGGGGAGACGGGGGTGCCTCGGCTGGCTGTGCTTTCGCGGCCCGCTGGGGGCTGATCCGGGAGTGCCGGTCCGCGTGGGTGGCGGGTTCGGCAGGTGGAGTTCGGGCGCTTCCGGGCCGGGGCGGTGACCTGGCCCGGGAGCTGGCCTTTTGCGGCGAAAGGGCTTCTTGCCTCAGTCGACCCCGACCGCCGGAGATTGAGGCAGCGTGTGATGCCACGCGGCGAAATCCGGGCACCCCCGGGCCCGGGCAGTAGCCCGAACCCGGGAGCTTGACCTGGTGCGGCGAAAGGGGTTTTCGCCCGATCGACCCGGCCGCCGGAGATTGATACAGCATCCGCTACTGCATGCAGCAGCGGAATCCGTGCCCAGACTCTTCCCGGGCAGCGACCAGCAACCCCGCCCGGGAGCCGAACCCGGTCCAGCCGAAAGAACCCCTCTCACTCGATGCCGAGCACCGACTCCGCGGTCGTCCAGTTGGAGAGCATGGCGTGCTGCGCGTCGGAGAGAGTCGCCTTCCCCGCGCAGACCGCCTTCTTGACCGCGTTCTCGACGGAATCCTTGCTGTAGGAGTTCTGGTCGCCGTCGCGCGGTTCGGGCCAGAGGTTCTTCGGGTCCTTCGGCGCGCCACCGAGTTCGAGCGGTAGGAAATGGTCCTCTTCGTAGGAGCTGAGCGAGGTGTCGGAGTAGCCGTAGTCGATGATGCCCTGCTTCTTGAGCTTGTTGGTGTAGCTCGTCGACGGCCGGATGGTGGCCGTCCAGCCGGGGACGCAGATCGTGTCGTCGATGGTGTCCTGGGTGACGTCCGGGTTGGTCGCGCCGGGCGTGCACGACGGGTCGGGCAGCGGAAGGTAGGACTGCGAGCATTTCGCGGCGAAGGTGTGCGAGACGTCGGCGTGCGCGGCGGGTGCGATCAATGCGAGCGAACCGGCCAAAATGGCGGCCGGGACGGCGAAACGGGCAAGTCGGGACATGGAAATCTCCTCCTCGGGCACGGTCGCGCCAGCGTCCGCCGGGGGCGGGCGATCGCACTACCTACCTTCGAAGGAATGCGTGAAGAATTAACCGGGTGCTCAACTTCCCGGACGGCGAAATGCGCAAGATGGATCTAAATCCGCAGAGGGTGCTTTCCGGGCTGGGACGGGACGAACGGCCGGGAACCTCGTGATCCGCTGGCATTCGGTCGTCCGGTGTGGCGGCTCCGGATGTGTGCGAAGGTTCTTCGCAACCGTTTCCGGTCGGTTTTTATGCGCCTTCCGCAGAAACCGGAAAGAAAGCACTGAAATCGATTTCCGCTGCGCCGTTCGGCTGAAGGTTCCGGTATTCCCGTATCCATTCCCGGTCTCTGTGCGACCTTTTTTGTGAACATCGCCGGAATTGATCTTTTCGGGCGGAATTCCCGGGGGTGAGGAGATGGCCGAGCGGGAAGAACCGAGGTCCGGGGCGGGCCGCGGCGAGGGATCCGAAAGCGGCCCGGCGCGCGAAAACGCGCCTGCCGAACCGGAGATGGGGTACGAGATTCCGATCGGGATGCCGGTTCCGGCCGCCGAAATGGAGCGGCTGAAAGCGGCTGCCGAGCGGCACCGCGATCGGGAGGAGGCCGACGCCCCGGCACAGGCCGGCGACGAGGCCGCGGAGGAAGAGGGTGATCACCGTGATGCCTGACGCACAGGCGCCCGAGGGCCAAGCCGGCGAGACGACCGGCGGCGCGTCCCGGGAGATGGCGGACCTGACGGTCGGCGAGCTGCTCGCCGAACCCCCGTCGCCGGTCCGGTCGCCGTTGTTCGCGCAGCGGTTCCCGGTGCTGATCGAGGAGTACGACCAGCTCAAGACCGGCGCGCGCGAGCACGGCGCGGAAGCGCTCGCGGCCGAGGACGCGCTCGACGCGCAGCTCGACGAAGAAGCGGCGGCCGGATCTCCGGAGGAGAATCCGCCGGAGGACGAGTTCGCCGAGGGGCTGGCCCCGGCGGCGTCGGCGAGTTTCGAGGGGATTTCGCAGACCGCGTTCCGGCCGCCCGACTGCTCGGTCGCGGTCGGCCCGAAACAGGTGCTGGCGGCGGTCAACGTCGACCTGGTCGGGTACGACAAGACCGGCCTGCAGCAGTTCCGGTGGGCGAACTTCACCGCGATGTTCAACCCGGTGCTGCCCGCCGGGGCGCAGCTTTTCGACCCTAAACTGGCCTACGACCACTACAGCGGCCGGTGGATCGTCTGCATCGCCGCCCGGCGCGCGAACCCGCAGGGCTCCTGGATTCTGCTCGGCGTCTCGCAGACCAGCGACCCCGCGGGCGGGTACTGGATCTGGAGCACGGACGCGTCCACAGACGGCGCCACCGCCAGCGGCAACTGGTCGGACTACCCGATGCTCGGCTTCGACACCCAGGCGATCTACGTGTCCACCAACCAATTCGCCTTCGGCGGCGGGTTCGCCTACGCGAAACTGCGGATCTTCAACAAGGCGGAGCTGTACGGCGGCGGAGGCGGGGCGGGACACACGATCCGCTGGTGGGATTTCTGGGGCCTGAAGAACCCGGACCGGAGCGCCGCGTTCTCCGTGCAGCCGTGCTGCCATTTCCAGGGCGCCGGCGGGAATCCGCGGGCTTACCTGGTGAACTCGCTGTTCCCGTCCGGGTCGAGCCTCACGCTCTGGACGCTGTCGAACCCGCTGGCCCTGTGGTCCGGCGGCGCGCCGTCGCTCACGTCGGCGGCCGTTCCCTGCCGCAGCTACAACCTGCCGCCCGGCGCGGTGCAGAAGGACGGCGGGGCGACCCGGATCGCCACGAACGACACCCGGTTGCTCAACGCGGTTTTCCAATCCGCGGGCCGCACCCAGCGTTTGTGGACGACCCACACGTCCGCGTACAGCTGGCCGGGCGACACCGAGGCGCGGTCAGTGGTGCAGTGGTACGAGATCGACGTGCCCAGCCACGCGATCACGCAGCAGGGCGCGTTCGGCGCACCCGGCAAGCACTACTTCTTCCCGGTGATCCAGACCGACATTTCCCGCAACGCCCACGTGGCGTTCGGCCGGTCCGCGGCGGACGAGTACGGGCACCTCCGCCAGACCGGCCGCCTCGCCACCGACCCGCCGGGCGCGTTGCAGGGCAGCGCTTCGGTGATCGCCGGGCAGAGCGCCTACACCGGCGGCCGATGGGGCGACTACTTCGGCATCGGCCGGGACCCGTCGGATTCCCGGACCGTCTGGAGCTACGGCGAATACGCCGGAGCGGGCAACACCTGGCGGACCCGCCTCAACGCGGCGAAGTACTGAAAGGGAGGTTGTCATGAACACTGCGCAGAAGCTTCGCATCGCGGCCGAGGCGGTGCTCGCCGCGCTCAGCGCTGTCGCGCTGGTGCTGACGCTGACTGTTCCGGACTGGATCGAACGCACGACCGGCGCTTCTCCGGACGGCGGAGGCGGGGAAGCCGAATGGCTGCTGACCGCGATCGCTTGCGTGGCGACGGTTTTGTTCGCGGGGCTGGCGGCCTGGGAATGGCGGCGGTTGCGGGCGGCGTGATCGGAGGAGCGGGCATGAGCGGGCACCGGAATTCGCGGCGGTGCCCGCTCTTCGCCGGATTTTCCCGCGGAACGCCAGACGAGGATTTCGAGCTGTCCTAGGCTGATCCGGTGACTGTCTTCGAGCCGTCGTCCGTGGTCCGCCGAGCCGACCTTCCGATGTATGTGGTGGAAGACCCGCGCCACGCGGCGAGTCCCGGTGCGCGGAACACCTTCGGCGGCAGGCCGATCCTGCCCGAGGGCGAGGATTGGCCGGAGTGCTACTGCGGCGAGCGGATGGTGTTCTTCTTTCAGCTGGACGTCCCGCCGGACATCGCCCGGTTCGGCGGCGACCACCTGCTCGTGTTCCAGTGCCCGGTGCACAACGACGCGGCCTGCCCGCAAGGAGACTCGCCGCAGCTTCCGGAGCGGTACTGGGAAGATCCGCAGATTCTCGAGCATCCCGGCGCGTTCTGGCGGATCATGCTGCACCGGGACCCCGCCGCTCCGGCCGCTGCGGAGGAACGGCACCTTCTCAGCAGCGAACTCGTGCTTCGTGCGGAGTGCGAGGAGGAGACCGTGTGGCAGGCCGTCCCGCCCGTCCCTCGCGGAATGTTCACTGAACTGCGCGTCGGCCGCCGTGAGTTCAAAGTCGGCGGGCTGCCGCGGTGGCTGCAGCGTGCGGAAAACCGGCGCTGTGCGTGCGGTGCCGAAGTGGGGTTCCTGTGCGAGGTTCCGGAGCACATCGGGTTCGCGAGGCGGCCCGGTCAGCCCGAACAACCGGACACCTACGACCCCGACCGCTATCTGTTGTTCCTCGGCAACGAGGTGTATCTGTTCGCGTGCCCGGAGCATTGCCATCCGGCCGCGGTCTGGCCGGTGCTGCAGCGCTGATTCTCGGCGTCATTCCTCGTAGGCGATCGCGTACCGCGCCGCCACCGGATTGATTTTCGCCGGATCCACCGCACCGTCCGTCAGCACCGCGGGCCCGGCCTCGAACAGATCCTCCAGATAATGCTCCCACCCGCCCGGCGAGGAGATCTGCAACAGGCGCGGCGGGGGATCCGACACCGCCCGCAGCGCATGCGGCACCCCGTGCGGCAGCAGCGCGAACATCCCCTTCGTCGCGATGTGTGTCTCGTCGGCGAAGTCGATGCCCAGTTCGCCTTCGAGGACGTAGATGCATTCGTCGGCCTCGTGGTGGACGTGACGCGGGATGTCGCGGGCCAGTGTCACCTCCAGCAAGGAGAACCGGGCCTCGGTGTCGCCCGTCATCGCCTTCACCGTGAACGCGGGCGGCATCGGCACGCGGCCCGGGCGCGCCTCGCCGGGCTGGAGGAGCAGGAAACGGTCCTTCGTCATGGGGTATCCTCGCAGACGTATCGGAAGCGGAGTCCGTTTCCAGATTAGCCGGAGGAGGGCGTCGGTTGTCAACGGAGCGCAAGCCGAGGGCGGACGCGGAACGCAACCGGGCGCGGGTTCTGGAGGCGGCTCGCGCGTTGCTCGCCGAGCACGACGACGTCCAGCTGCCGGAGATCGCGCGGGCCGCCGGGGTGGGGGTCGGGACGGTGTACCGGAATTTCCCGGACCGGCGGGCGCTGGTGGAAGCGTTGGCGGAACAGCGGTTCGCCGAGATCGCGGAGTACGCGCGGAAGCGGTGCCTCGACGGGAAATCCGGGGTCAAGCGCTATCTGCGGCACGTCGGCGAGGTGCTGTCCGGGGACCGGGCGCTGTCGTCGGCCATCGAGACGGCGCGGGGGTCGGCGGGGAGCGAACCGCGCGGCGACGCCCTGGCGGAGCTGGAAACCGTGGTAGCGCAGGCGATCGAGGCGGATCAGGCGGCGGGTGTGCTGCGCGCGGACTGCACGGTAGGCGACGTGTATCTGCTGGTCGGCTGTCTGTCGTCGGTGGTCCGCACGGGGAGCGGAGACTGGCGGCGGTTTCTGGAGCTGGCGCTGGAAGGTCTGCTGCCCCCGGTCTAGTCTTCCAAGCGCATCAGATGAGATCTGAGTTCGCCGCTGTCGTGCATCGCGATCAGCACGGCGGTCATCTTCCGCACGCCGGGTTCGCGGACGATGAGGTCGTCGACGCCGGCGAAATAGCTGCCGCCGGCGCACTCGCCGGTGCTTTCCCAGCGGCGCATGATGCGGTCCACCTCGTCGAGGGTGAACATCGTCGCGCTCCACCGGGAACCGTCGGGATAGCGGACCTCGACGTCCACGTTGTCCACCTCGTCGGGGTCCTCGCCGCCGCCGACGAGGAACATCGCGTCGAAGGCCGAGGTTCGCAGGACGTAGTACGAAGAGTCCCAGCCCGCGGAGAGGATTTCGGTCGCCACGGCGGGGAAGCTTAGCGAGCCGTTCCGGAAACCGGTCCGGAACGGCTCGCTAGCAGGGGAATCAGGCGAGGTCCTCCAGCGGGACCTCGGGGTCGGCCAGCCGCTCCGGGTCCACCGTCTTGCCGGAGCGGATGAGCGCCTTGACCGGGTCGGTGACGTCCCAGACGTTGACGTTCATCCCGGCCAGGACGCGGTTCTCCTTGAGCCAGAAGGCGATGAACTCGCGCCCGGGCACGTCGCCGCGGAACACGACGCGGTCGTGGTCCTCGATGGAGCCGAGGTATTCCATGCCGAGGTCGTACTGGTCGGTGAAGAAGTACGGCAGCTCGTCGTACGACTCGTCCTCGCCGAGCATCCCGGCCGCGGCGACGGCGGGCTGGTTCAGCGCGTTCGCCCAGTGCTCGACGCGCACGTGCTTGCCGAGGAACGGGTGGTAGGCGTTCGCGACGTCGCCGGCGGCGAAGATGTCCGGGTCGCTGGTGCGCAGGCTCGCGTCGGTCACCACGCCGTTGTCGACGCGGAGCCCGGCCGCCTCGGCCAGTTCGGTGTTCGGCTTCGCGCCGATCCCGGCCAGGACGGCGTCCGCCTCGAGGACGCTGCCGTCGCTGAGCCGGATCCGCTTGCTCTGGCCGCCGTTGGTGATGTGCTCGACCTGGACGCCGAGCCGCAGGTCGACGCCGTGCGCGCGGTGCAGGTCGGCGAACACCGGGGCGACGTCCGGGCCGAGCGCGGTGATCAGCGGCAGGTCGAGCGCCTCGATGACGGTGACCTCCACCCCGGCCTGCCGCGCGGCCGCGGTCGCCTCGAGGCCGATCCAGCCTCCGCCGACGACCGCCAGTTTGGCCGCGGTGCCGAACAGTTCCTTGAGCCGGTCGGAGTCCTCGATCCGGCGCAGGTAGTAGATCCCCGCGGTGTCGGGCAGCGTGCGCGGGCTCGCGCCGGTGGCCAGCAGGAGCTTGTCGTAGCCGAGGGTGGTGCCGTCGTCGAGCGTCACCTGGTGCTCGTCCCGCGCGATCGCCGTCGCCTTGACGCCTTGGCGCAGCTCGATGTTCTTCTCGGCGTACCACGCGGCGTCGTGCACCTGGAAGCTCTCGGCCTCGGCGTTGCCCGCGAGGTAGTCCTTGGACAGCGGCGGACGCTCGTAGGGCAGGTGCCGCTCGTCGCCGACGATGGTGATTTTCCCGTCGAATCCCTTGTCGCGCAACGCTTCCGCGGCCTTGGCCCCGGCCAGTCCGGCTCCGATGATGACGAACTGTGAGGTCGGCGAGGTCGGCGAGGTCACTGAAGAACTCCTTCGATGCGGGGACGACGGGAGTACTTATATCACTAGCGAAGTTTGGTCTTATTCAGCTGCCCGGTCAAGGGCCCCTGATCAGAGGTACCCCATCGGGACTGCGCCTACCCCGGAAGGCGTTACTTCAGCCGTACCCGCCGCCGGTGTAGCCGCCCCCGCTGTACCCGCCCCCGCTGTACCCGCCGGTGCTCGGCGGCGCCGGGGCGGTCGTGATCGCGGCTCCGCCCGGCGAGACCATCCACCACAGTCCGCCGTTGAGATTCAAGCCCTGGCCGTTGGTCTGCCCAGCGGAGTGGTCTCCGAGGTACCGGTACAGCGGATGTCCGGCCAAAGTTTCCTGTTTCGACCCGTCCGGCCGGGTGATGGAGCCCAGCGCGGAGCCCTGGGCCGGTCCGGTGAGCTGGGTCCCCGCCGCGACCGGCGGCCAATAGCTCGCGCAGCTCGCGGTGCAGACGGACTGGCCGTCGTGGTCCGCGGCGAACAGATAGATCGTTTCGCCCTTGCTGTCGGTCAAATGCGTCGGTGGGGCGGGCGGCGCGGCCGTGCTCCCGCCTCCGCCGCCGCACGCGGCAGCGAGCAAGCCTGTCGCGGCGAGCAGTCCGAAAGTTCTTGCTATCGCGAGAGATCTGACCTTCATCCCAGCCTCCAGCCGTGCGTGGGTGGCGTCCTTCCTTCGACACGCGGCGGGCACCGGAACGGTTCAGCCCGATTTGTTCAGCGTCACAGCGTCTGGACTGGAGGGGACCCGGCACGTACGGTATGGCAAGCCTAACCTTAGTCACTCTCCGAGGAGGACCCATGCCAGAGCGTGTGCTCGACCGGGCCGTCCCGTTCGTGCTCGGCCTGTTCCGGATCGTCGTCGGGCTGCTGTTCGCGGCCCACGGTGCGGCGGCGCTGTTCGGGATTTTCGGCGGCGTGCCCCAGGGCGGAACGGTCGCCGCGGGCGCCTGGCCGTCCTGGTACGCGGCGGTGATCCAGCTCGGGTGCGGCCTCCTGGTCGCCTTTGGCCTGGGCACGCGAGTCGCGGCCGTGCTCGCGTCCGGCTCGATGGCGTACGCCTACTTCGTCGTCCACCAGCCGGACGGCCTGCTGCCGTTGCAGAACCACGGCGAGCCCGCGGCGATGTTCTGCTGGGCCTTCCTGCTGCTGGCCTTCACCGGACCGGGCGCGTTCGCGCTCGATGCGCTGTTCCGTTCGGGGAAGCGCTCAGACGATGCTCGCGGCGCGCGACCACTGGGCAGCGAGCCGGGCGGCGTCTTGAGCGCGGTCCAGGTCAACCCCGGCGCGAGCGACTAGCCGGAGCCGGGAGACGCCGTCCGGGACGCTCGGCGGGCGGAAGCAGCCGACGACGATATCCCGTTCGTACAGCTGGTTCGCGGCCGCGACGGCTTGCTCCGGCGAGTCGGCGGGGATCGACTGCACCGCGCCGGGTGCTCGCGAAACCCCTGCGGCATCGGCGATCGCGGCCGCGGCGCGGTGCAGTTCCTCGACCCGCGAAGGTTCGGCCGCGATGATCCGGCACGCCTCCGCCGCACTCGCGGCCGCGGCGGGGGCGAGGCCGGTGTCGAAGATGAACGTCCGCGCGGTGTTGACCAGATGTTCGCGCAGCAGCGGCGATCCCAGCACCGCACCGCCCTGTGCGCCCAGCGCCTTCGACAAGGTGGCGGTCACCGCGACGTGCGGCGCGCCCGCGAGACCGGCCGCGTGCACCGCGCCCCGTCCGTTCCCGGCGACGCCGATGCCGTGTGCTTCGTCCACCACCAGGAAGGCGTTGTACTCAGCGCACAACGCCGCGGTGCGCACAAGATCCGTGGCATCGCCGAGCACCGAATAGATCGACTCGACCACCACGATCGCCCGCTCCTGCGACCGGTCGCGCAGCAGCCGCGCGAGGACCTTCAGGTCGCCGTGCGGGCAGATCGCGACGGGGGAGCGGGACAGTCGCGCGCCGTCGATCAGCGACGCGTGGATGTGCGCGTCGGTGATCAGCAGCGTGTCCGGCGAGCCGAGTGCGGTGACGACGCCGAGATTCGCTGTGTAGCCACTGGAAAACCCGAGTGCGGCCGGTTGTCCGGTGAGGTCGGCCAGTTCGCGTTCCAGCTCCGTGTGACACGGCGTGGTGCCGGTGACGACTCGCGACGCGCCGGCCCCGGCGCCGTACTTTTCGACGGCTTGGACGGCGGCCGCGCGCAGTCGCGGATCGGTGCTGAGGCTCAGATAATCGTTGGACGCTAGGTCCAATGTGGACGCCCGCGGATGCCGTCGGTCGTCGGTCCGCCGGACGAGACCGGCGGCGTGCCGATCCCGTTCGGCGGCGGTGAGCCAGTCGTGCATCGACACCATGGCGGTCACGCGTTGGGTGCGGCGGCGGTGCCCGCTCCGCGTTCCCGCAAGGCCGGAGCCGAATGCGCGGCCTGCTGCTGCTGCTGTTCTCCGGCCCCGAGGACCTCGAAGCCGGCGTCGGCGATCATCTCGAGGTCGGCCTTCGCGGCCTGGCCTTCGCTGGTGAGGTAGTCGCCGAGGAACAGCGAGTTCACCACGTGCAGCGCGAGCGGCTGCAGCGACCGCAGGTGCATTTCGCGCCCGCCGGCCATCCGGACTTCCGTTGCCGGGCAAGCGAATCGCGCCAGCGCGAGGATCCGCAGCGCGCGCAGCGGGCTCAGCTCCCACGTCCCGGCGAGCGGGGTGCCCTCGAACGGCATCAGGAAGTTGACCGGGATCGAATCGCTGCCGAGGTCGCGCAGCGCGAAGATCGCGTCGATCAGCTCGTCGTCGGTCTCGCCCATGCCGACGATCAGGCCGGAACACGCGGAAAGCCCGGCGGACTTGGCCTTTTCGACCGTCTCGACGCGGTCGTCGTACCCGTGCGTCGTGCAGATCTCGTTGTACCGGGACTCGCTCGTGTTGAGGTTGTGGTTGTACGCGTCCACCCCGGCTTCGCGCAGCCGCTCGGCCTGGCCGTCCTTGAGCAGCCCGAGGCACGCGCACACTTCCACGTCGGCGTGCGCGGACTTCACCGCCTCGACAGCCTGGGCGACGCGGTCCACGTCGCGGTCGCTCGGCCCGCGGCCGCTGGCGACGAGGCACACCCGCGACGCGCCGCCTTGCACGCCCGCGCCGGCCTGGCGCGCCGTTTCCTCGGCGGACAGCCACGAGTACTTGAGGATCTGCGCGGACGACCCGAGCCGCTGCGAGCAGTAGCCGCAGTCCTCGGGGCACAGGCCCGATTTCAGGTTGACGAGGTAGTTGACCTTGACCTTGTTGCCGAAGTGCGCGCGCCGCAGCCGCCCGGCAGCCGCGACCAGGCCGAGTACGTCCTCGTCCGGCGCTTCCAGCACCGCGCGGGCGTCAGTTCGGTCGAGTACGCCGCCGGCGAGCTGCCGGTCGGCCAGGTCGTCGAAGGTTTTGAACACCTATCAAATCCTAGGCGGCCGATCGGCCGGAAGCAAGCGGCGGGCAGAATGAGAGGGGTGAAGGTGACGCGAGACCAGATCGTCGACCGGGCTTACGAGCTGCTGCGAGAGGCTGGGCTGAGCAGCTTGTCGATGCGGCGGGTGGCGATGGACCTTGGCGTCCAGCCGGGCGCGCTGTACTACCACGTCGCCAACAAACAGGAGCTGCTCGCGGTCGTCGCCGCGCGGATCCTGAAGGGGCTGCCGGAGGTGGCGAAGGACCCGCGCGAGGCGGCCGGGGACTTCCGCTCGGCGCTGTTGCAAGTCCGCGACGGGGCCGAGGTGGTGTCGTTCGTGCAGGCGTACCGGCCGGATCTGCTGGTGCCCACGCACGCGCTGCGCCAGCTGTTCACCGGGAAGTTCGACGAGCGGCGCGCGGAGTGGGCGGCGCGGACGGTCGTCCACTATGTACTCGGCTTCGTGGCGGAGGAGCAGAACCATGCAGAACTGGTGCGCGCCGGGATTGTCGAGGAAGATCCGGCGCACAGCGGGGATTCGGACGAGGCGTTCGGGTTCGGCATCGACGCGATCCTCAGTGGACTGTCCCGTTGACTGGAGCGGGGCCGTCGTCGTCCGGTCTGGTGTCGCGCATGGAACGGCACCAGGTCGTCATTTACCTGGCCGCGCTGGGCGTCGGCGCGCTGGCCGGCTGGCTCGCCCCGGCGGCCGGGCCCGCGCTGGAACCGGCGATCAACCCCGTCCTGGCGGCGCTGTTGTACGTCACGTTCCTGCAGGTGCCCGCCGCCGACTTGGCCCGCTCCCTGCGCGACGGCCGCTTCCTCGTCGCCGCGCTGACGGTGAACTTCGTCGTCGTGCCGCTGGTCGTCGCGGCGATGTCCGCCTTCTTCCCGGCCGGGCAGGCGCTGCGGCTGGGCATGCTGCTCGTGCTGCTGGCCCCGTGCGTGGATTACGTGATCGTCTTCAGCGGCCTGGCCGGAGGCAGCAGCCGCCGTCTGCTCGCCGCGACGCCGTTGCTGCTGCTCGCCCAGATGCTTCTGCTGCCCGGCTTGCTGTATCTCTTCCTCGGCGCGGATCTGGCGCGGGTCGTGCGGGCCGGGCCGTTCCTCGAAGCGTTCCTCGTGCTGATCGTGATTCCGCTGGCACTCGCCTGGCTCACTCAGGCGTGGGCGGCCCGGCACGCGACCGGCCGCCGGTTCGCCGACGCGGCCGGGACCGCGATGGTGCCGCTGATGGCCGCGACGCTGGCGATTGTGGTCGCGTCGCAAACCCCGAAGCTCCACGGCGGGCTCGGCCCGGTCGCGTCGGTCGTGCCGTTCTACGTGGTTTTCCTGGTGGTGATGGCGTTCGCCGGACTCGGCGTAGCGCGCCTGTCCAGAGTGGACGTTCCGGCCGGGCGGGCGATCGTCTTCACCGGCGCGACGCGGAACTCTCTGGTGGTGCTCCCGTTGGCGCTGGCGCTGCCGGACGGGTTCGCGGTCGCGCCGGTCGTGGTGGTGACGCAGACCTTGGTCGAGGTCGTCGGCATGGTTTGCTACGTCCGGCTCGTGCCCCGGCTGCTGCCGTCGGAGAGCCGGGGAAAGAGGCGCACCGGTTCTCCGCGGTCGAGTTGAGCGCGCAGGCGGGCGGCTCCGTCCGGAAGGAACGGGCTGAGTTCCGTTGCCAGTTCCCGGCAAGTGCACACGACAGTCCCGAGCACTTCGTCCAAGTCGTCGCCGCGCAACGTCCACGGCCGGGTCTGCTCGACGAACCGGTTCGCGTCGGCGATCACTTCGACCAAAGCGCCGGTGGCCGCGCGGAAGTCGAAAGCGGCGAGTGCCGTGCCGATCCGGCCGGCGAGCGCATTGACTGTCCTTAGTGGACTGGCCGGGACGATCCCGCCGGTGCGCCGGGCGAGGGTGAGCACGCGGTGCACAAGATTGCCGAGACCGTTGGCGAGTTCTTGGTCGGCGCGGGCGATCAGCCGGGCTTCGGTGAAGTCGGTGTCGCCGAGCGGGGCGACCTCGCGAAGCAGCCACCAGCGGACGGCGTCGGTGCCGTACCGGTCGACCAGGTCCGTCGGGCGGACAGTGTTGCCCGCGCTCTTGGAAATCTTCGCGCCGTCCAGGGTGAGATAGTCGTGCACGAAGATGGTGTCCGGCAGCCGTTCGCCCGCCGAGAGCAGCAACGCCGGCCAGTACACCGCGTGGAACCGCAGAATGCCTTTGCCGATCACGTGTACTCGCTCGGCTGCTTCGGCCCAGCGGGACGGGTCGGCGGTGAGATAGTTGGCGAGCGCGTCCCACCAGACGTAAATCACCTGGCCCGGGTCGCCGGGCACCGGGATGCCCCAGCCGTTCGAGCGCGCGGCGGGACGGGACACGCTGAGGTCGGACAGCCCGGCGCGGACAAACCCCAGCACCTCCCGTAGCCGGGCGGCCGGTTCGATCCGGATCCGGCCGGACTCCAGCAACTCCAGAATTTCGCTGGAGTAACGGGAAAGCCGGAAGAACCAGTTCTGCTCGGTGACTTCCTCGGGCGGGGTTTCATGCTCAGTGCAGCGTTCGTCGTCCGCGTAGAACTGTTCGCAGCCCAGGCAGTAGCGGCCGGTGTAGTCGCGCACGTAGAAGTCGCCGCGTTCGGAGCTGGCTTGCCACAGCCGCCGGACTCCTTCGCGGTGTCGGCGATCGGTGCTGGTGCGGAGGAAATCGTCGACCGCGAGCCCGAGCGGGACTCGCAGCGCAGCGAATCGTTCGGTGCCGTGGTTCACGAATTCTTGCACCGGAACGCCCGCCGCTTTCGCCGCGGTGACATTCTTGAGTGCGTTGTCGTCAGTGCCGGTGAGCAGGTGCACGTGGTTGCCGCGCAACCGCCGATGCCGGGCGAGCACGTCGGCTTGCACGAGTTCGAGCGCGTGCCCGAGATGCGGTTCCGCGTTGACGTACGGGATCGCGGTGGTGATCAGGCTGGTCATCGAGAACCCTCTCCGCCCCGGCAGACGGCGGAGGAACCCCGGCGACGGCCGGGGCTGTTCTGGTCGTGTCAGCGCACGAGGACGGGCCCCAGGTCGGGGCTCGCCATCCGTGCGGTGTGCATGCCTTCCATCGTGGACCCGCGGTGCGTTCAGGCACCACTGGTTTTCGGTCAGCGTCCGGTGCTGCCGTCGATCAGCTCGCGGAGGATGTCGGCGTGTCCCGCGTGCCGTCCGGTCTCCTCGATCATGTGCGTCAGCGCCCAGCGGACGCTCGGGCCGTCGCGGCCCGGCATCGGGGCGGCGAGATCGGGGCATTCGTCAAGGATTTCGTTGGCCCGCTTGACTGTTTCCCGGTAGCGGGCGACGACGTCGGGGACGCTGTCGCCGGTGCGGAAGGTCGACGGCCAGTTCTTGACGGTCTCGCCGAGAAACAACGACCGCTCGACGAAGGTCAGATGATTGAGCAGGCCGAGCAGATTCGTGCCGGACGGCACCGCGGCGGCGTGGGCCTCGGGCTCCGGAGCACCGTCGACCTTGGCAGCGACTGAGGTGCGGAGATAGTCGAGAAATCCGCGCAGGACTTCGGTTTCGCTGCTTCCGGTGCGGGGCGGCGGGGTGTCGCGACGGCGGGGCACAGTGGTCTCCTCGGGGTTTCAGGCGGTGCGGCGGATCAGCAGGACATGGTCGACGACCTCGGCGGTCTGGCCGTCCGGCCCGGTCGCGACCCGGGTGGGGGAGCCGGCGCGCTCGACGGTCCACCCGGCCGGGTCGAGGGCGAGGTCCGCGGCGATCTCCGCGGGGCCGGGGAAACGCGCGTCCGGGTCCTGGTTCCACGACCACGGCGCGGTCGAGCCGTGGTCCACGACCAGCAACCGGCCGCCCGGGCGCAACGCGTGGGCGGCGGTGCGCAGGACAGCCGTCCGGTCCAGTTCGAAGGGCGTCTGCAGGTAGTGAGCGGTGACGAGGTCGAATTCGCCAGCCGGGAAGCTGACCCGCAGGTCGTGCTGCACGGCGGTGATCCGCGTGCCGGCGAGGCGCTTGACCGCGACCGCCGAGATGTCGGTGGCGGTCACGTTCCAGCCGCGTCCGGCGAGCCAGCGCGCGTCGCCGCCGTTGCCGCAGCCGAGATCGAGCGCGTCGCCGGGCGGCAGGCCGGAGACGATTTCCACGAGCCGGGCGTTCGGCCGCGGGTCGGCGGGCGGCTGCGCGGCGTGCACTTCGTCCCAGAACAGGGTGGCTTCGCTGGTCATCGGTCGGCTCCTCGCGTCGGTGTGCGTCCAGGGTCGCCGGAGCGGGAGCCGGAGCGCACGCGATCTTGCCGGAACGGCAACTCCCAGCTGCCGGACAGCGCCCGAGGAGGTGACCGACGTGGTCTTCACCCATCTTCGACCGGGAAACCGAAAGGGCAGGTTCGATGTGGACCGGTCAGCGGCGACCGCGGTGCGGCAGCGGCTCGCGGCCGAACTCGAAGCGACTGGCGACGTTTTCGTGCCCGCGCACTTTCCGGAACTCGCCTCCGGGCGGTTGATCGCCGCGGCCGGGATCCGGCGGCTCGCCTGGGCTTGAACGGGAATGCCCCGCAGCGGACAGCTGCCCGGTGCGCCGCCGCGGCGGGGTTTCCCGCGACCACTCGCCAGGCTGCCGCGTCTCGCCCAGCAGGACCAGCACGTCCGGGCTCACGCCCGCGCGCACCCGCGAGGCGAGTTCCGGCGAGGTTCGCCCGAGTGCCGAGTAGACCGCGCGGACCAGGCACCTCGCCGCGTGCGGGGAACGCCTGGTGCGCAACGAGACCTCGATCAGCAGGGCCTCGCGGTCGCACGTGCGGCCCCGGCCCGGCGCGACGATGCCCAGCCGGGTTTGCTCGGCCAGAGGAAGACATCGCAGCAGGCTGTCGACGACGCAGTCGATCGCGAGCCGGTTCCGTTCCGTGCGGGGTGGGCGAGGCCCGGGCAGAATTTCCTTCCGCACCACCATGGACCATCAACTCCTGGCCGCAGAGTAGCCGATCCTGCGCGCGGCGTGACGGCACGGTTCCGTGCGACGGAAAACGATCCGGGACGGACGGTCCACTGTGGAGGGTTCAGCCGGGCGAGCCGGACAAAACGGCGAGCCGGTCGAGAGACGTGCGGATTCGTGCGGGCACGTCGCCGCGGTGCTGACCGGCCGGAACCGACAGGTGCAGCGTCGCGTGGCTCGTGCCCGCCGCGCCGGACTCGACCTGGAGCCAGCCGCCGCCGTCCGGTCCGCTCCATTCGAGCCGGAGCCGGCCGCGGCGTCCGGCCGGGGGCGCGGCGGCCGGGCCGGGCAGCCATTCGTCCAGGTGCGCGGCGTCGGCCGCGACGGCATAGACGTGCTCCGCCGTCGCGGGCATCCTTCGTCCGGCCTCGAACTCGGTCATGCCTCTGGCTGCCCGTTTCGCGGCGGCGGCAAACCGGAGAGTCCACAGTGGAGGGTCCGGCAGGCCTGCCCGGTCAGACCGCGGCGCGGAGGATCGCGTCGAGGTCGGCCGGGGTGCCGAGAGTCCGGATTTCCGGCGGGGCGAGGCAGCCGATCGTGTGGTCGTCGTCGCGCACCGCCGCCGCGAACTCGGAGACCCGGGACGCGGGCGGCACGATCGAAGGCCCGCCCAGGTAGCGGATGACGATGAGGTCTTCGCCGGAGTGCGTTTCCACGGCGGCGGCCCAGCCGTGGATCTCGTCCCACAGCAGGGCGACGTCGCGGCCGGGGTAGGCGGGCAGGTGGCCGTCGAGGGCGACGTAGGCCGACACCGGGGTGTCGTGGTCGACCGTGCAGGACTCGAGGCCGATGCCCAGTGCTCCGGTGACGTCGGCGAGGTAGTTCCACAGCCGCACGGCGGCGGGGTGCGACGGGCTGGTCTGGGCTGTGTGCAGCGGCAAGGACACGGGGACAACGCCTTTCTCGCGCGAAGGACGGGCACGGGACCGGGGTGGCCGGTTCCGTGCGGAGGGCCGCGTCCGGGCGGCGCGGCGGGGTTTCCGGTCAGCGGCCGGGACGCGCCCTGGCGGGTCCGGACCTGATTCCCGGTGACGGGGCGGAAGAAACCTGCGGAACGCGGGGAATCGGCCCGCGGGATCGGCAGGACATCCGGATTCACCTCCACCGCTCGACAGGGGACGCTCTTTTCTTCTAGCATGTCATCGAAACGATGACAACTGTCGAGTCGTCGAGAGGATGACGCGATGGCGGAGGTGGACCCCGGCCTGCTGGCCGAAGGCGTCCGGGAGGCGGTGCTGGCCGCCCGGAACGGCGGCGCGGCGGCCGACCGGTCGCTGGCCGCCCTGTCGGCGTTGCGGGCGCTGCGCGACCAGCTGGGCGAATGGGAGCCGGAACTGATCGCGGCCGCGCGCGCCGCGGGGGCGAGCTGGGCCGCGCTGGCTCCGGCGCTGGGCGTGGCGAGCAGACAGGCGGCCGAACGCCGGTACCTGCGGTTGCGGCCGTCGGCGACCGGGGAGACCACCGGCGAAGCGCGCGTCGACGCCGAACGGGACCGCCGCGCGGGAGACCGGGCGGTCGCGGACTGGGCGCGGCGCAACGCGGCGGTGCTGCGCCGGCTGGCCGCCGAGGCCAGCGCCGCGCCCGATCTGGACCCCGCCGGACAGGAAAGCGCCGACCGGCTCGGCGTGGCGCTGGGAGAGGACGATGTCACGAACCTGCTGCTGCCGCTGGCGGACGTGCGCGCGCACCTCCAGCCGCGGCACGCCGCGCTGGCCGACCGGGTCGGGGAAATCGGCGCGCACGCCGATCGGGTGCGCCGGGACGCGGCCGGGCAACGGCGCGGGCGGGCGCGATGAGCCGGGCCGGGCGTCTCGCTGGCGGTGGCGGGGGTGTGGCGGGCCGGTTCGGCGGAGCGGGTCGGGGAGTGCGCGACTTGGCAGTGTCGCGGTCGTCTTCGCTGAGCGGGACTGGTTGCGGCGCGGGCGGTTCAGGTCGGCGGTTTTGCCGGTCGGGTGTGCGTGGGTGCGGCCCGGCGGGATCGTCTCCGCTGAGCCGGACGGGCTGCGGCGCTGGCGGAGGGGGCGGGGAAGAGTCCGGCCCGGCAGCTCCGCAACCGCCCGAGCCGGGCCGGACCGACCGCCCCGCCGGGGAATCGGCTCGGCGAACACCCCGCCCGGCCGTGCCCGGACGAGGCCCGGCGGCACCGCGACCGCGCGCACTGAGCCGGACCTCTCGCCCAGGGCGCCCCCGCGCTGCCGGTTCGCGCGCGATCCGAGATCATTCCGGCGACGGCATTCGTGCGAGGCCGCCGTCGTGATGCATGCTATTCGCGGTTGAGCAGCCAGCCGCGTCCTTTTCCTGCCCGGGCACAGGAGTGCCGGGCTTCCTGAGGAGGGAAAGAGCGAATGAGTGAGCTGACCGACCCGGTGATCGACCCGCCGGGTTCGCTGTCGATCGAACGGGACGACCGCTCGCCCGCGGCGGTGCTGTCCCTGAACGGGGACCTGGACCTCGGGACCGCCCCGAAATTGACGGCCGCGGTCGCCGAAGCCGTCTCCGGGAAACCCCCGGTGCTGGTGCTGGACCTGACAGGGGTCGATTTCCTCGCGTCGGCGGGGCTGACCGTGCTGCTGGCCGCGTGCCGGGAAGCGCCGGAGGGGACCGAGGTGCGGATCGTCGCGTCCGGCCGGGCGACACTGCGGCCCATTCAGCTGACCGGGCTGGAGCAGAGCCTGCCGCTGTACCGCACGCTCGAGGAAGCGCTGGCCTCGGAGTAAGCCGGGCAAGCGCGGAGGAAGTCAGTGCGCCCCGGCCCCGGCAGTGCGTTGGAGCACCACGAGTGCGACGTCGTCCTGCGGGGGCCGGGACCCCACCATGGCGGCCATGATGCGGGCGCAGGCGCGTTCCGGGTCCTCCGGCCGGACCAGCGCGGCGAGCTGGTCCATGCCGGTGTCGACGAGCCGGTCCCGCCGTTCGACGAGACCGTCGGTGTAGAAAGCCGCGGCGGCTCCCGGCAGCAGTTCGACAGTCGTGGTGCGCCGCTGGACGGTGGCCCCGACGGTCAGGCCGACCGGCGGATCCGGCGGAGCCGGAACGAGTTCGGCCGGTTTGCCCGGCGAGGCCACGATCGGCGGCAGGTGCCCGGCGAGCGACAGCGCCATGCTCGCGTGGCCGGGTCTGAGCACGCCGTAGGCGACCGTCGCCATCACGCCGTGCTCGAAGTGGTTCGCTTTGCGGTCGAGTTTCGCGAGGACTTCCGCGGGATCGTCGCAGTCGAGCGCGTACGCGCGCAGTGCGCTGCGGAGCCGTCCCATGATGACGGCCGCGTCGAGACCGTGCCCGGACACGTCGCCCATCACGATGCCGGTCTGGTCGCCGGGGAGCCGGAAGACGTCGTACCAGTCGCCGCCGAGCCCGGTCTCCGCGCCCGGCACGTAGCGGGCGGCCAGGCTCAGGCCGTCGATGACCGGCAGGACGCCCGGCAGCAGGCTGCGCTGCAGGGCGATGGTGGCGGCCTGGTTCTGGTGCAGGATCTCCGCCTGCAGCACGGCGGCCAGCCGGTCGGCGAGCAGCCGCAGGGTTTCGATGTCGGTGGTGCTGAACCGGCGCTGCCGCACGGCTCCGATGTGCAGCACGCCGACCAGTTCGGTGCCGGCCAGCATCGGGACGCCGAGCATGGTGTGCAGGCCGCGTTCGGACAGCAGCGCGTTGAGCACCGTGGTCTTGTCGACGCGGTCGATGACGACCGGTTCCCGGCGCGCGGCGACGGCTCCGGCGAACCCCGAGCCGACCGGCATCTGGACGCCCTGGTAAACCTCCTCCTCGAGCCCGGCGGCCGCGATCGCGACGAGACGCTGCCACCGGGAGTCGTGCCGCAGCACGGTGGCGGTGTCGACGTCGAGGACGGTGCAAGCCCGGGCGAGGACCTTGGCGAGTTCCTCGCCGAGTTCGGCGTTGTTCGCCCCGGTGCCGAGGATTTCGGCGAGGCGGGTGCGCGATTCGGGCTCCGGCGCGTGAGGCGGCATGCAGCGACAGTAGCCGAACCGGCTCCGGGGTCCAGAGATGTGCGCCGACAGGTGTGAAGTCGGGCCTGTCCGGGTACGCCCGATTGGGCACCGGCGAAGTCGAGAACGAAAAGGGGACTTCCCCACGTGATGTCAAGCGGCTGCGGCGAGGGGCGGCGAAGCACGGCGGCCTTTTCCGGCACGGGACGTCCCTCGCGCTGGGTCGCGCCGCCGACGGGAGAGGGGTCTTTTTGTCCTGGTCAGCGGAAGAGGGACCGGCCGTGACCGGCCCGGGTCCGGGGGCGGCCGAGGAGCCTTGGGTGCTCGATCTGCGGGGCACCGGGGTTTCGGCGCTGCCGAAGGTGCGCGCCTGGGCGGGCAAATCGCTGGGGCATCTGTCGCCCGATCATCTCGCGGACGTCCTGATGGTGATCGAAGAACTCGCCTCCAACGCTTACGAGCACACCTCGGGTCCGTGCTACGCGCGGCTGACCGTGCTGGCGCGGCCGTGCGTCGTGGTGATCGAAGTGGACGACCCGGAGCCGGGCCGCCCGCGGGTCCGCCCGCCGGACTTCGAGCGGGCGCGCGGCCGGGGGATGCTGCTCGTCGATCGGCTCGCCGACGACTGGGGAGTGCACGAGCATTCCGGCGGCAAGACGGTCTGGGCGCGGCTCGGCTGCGGGGTGCCCGCCCGGGAGGCGTGCGAACCGTCCCGCTGACGGGCGCGGTTCAGCGGCCCTGCTGCGGGTCGGAGTCGTCGTGCTCGTCGCCGGACGTGCCCTGTTCGCCGCGGATCGTTTCGCGTTCTTCTTCCGGAGTGTCGCCGTAGACGTCGCCGGATTCGCGCGGTTCGGTCATCATTCCCGCTCCTTCCACTCGCGACCCGGGTACCCGGTGAAGGCGTCGGACACCCGGGTGTCGCCTGTGACTTCGGGTACCTCGCGGGCGAGGCGGATGGCCTAAGGGGACTGTCGGCCGGGCGGGAAATGGCCCAGGCGCGCGGAGTCGGCCTGGCGTCCGGCCGCCCGGGGCGAATCCGGGGCGGTGCGGCGGAAAACGCGGTTTGTCCTGACTGGACCGGGGTATCCGCGCGGCCCGACCGAGATGGAGGACCGCCATGACGATGACCGTGCGCACTGAAGCGGAGGCCCGGCCGCTGGGCAGAGTATTCCGGCTGCCGGGGGTCTACCGTCCGCAAGAGGACACCGCCCTTCTCGCCGGAGTACTGGCGGGGGACACGCGCATCGGGTGCGGGATGCGCTGCGCGGACCTCGGAACCGGCAGCGGCGCACTGGCGATGGCCTTGGCCCGGACCGGGGCCACGGTCGTCGCGGCGGACATTTCGATGCGGGCACTGGCTTCCGCGTGGGTGAACACCGTGCTGCGGGCTTTGCCGATCGGCCTGATCCGGGGCGGGCTCGGCGAGGCGGCCGCGGCCGGGCCGTACGACGTCGTTGTCGCCAACCCTCCGTACGTGCCTTCCCCGACACCGGTCGTCCGCTCGACTCGCGCGTGGGACGCAGGTCCGGACGGGCGCGCGATGCTGGACCCGTTGTGCGCGGCCGCCCCTTCGCTGCTGACTCGGACCGGCGCGCTGTATCTGGTGCAGTCGACGATGTCCGATGTGGACAAGACCCGCTTCGCGCTGGCCGCGGGCGGGCTGCGCAGCGAGGTGCTGGCGCGGGCGGAAGTGCCGTTCGGGCCGGTGGTGTCCGGACGGCTGGACTACCTGACTGAGCACGGGTTCGTGCGGCCCGGCGACCGTTCGGAGGAACTGGTGGTGCTCCGTGCCGCGCGATGAACGCTGGGTCCGGGTGGTGCCGGGCGGGCCGGTACTGGTGGAGGGGCCGGTCGAAGTGTCCACTCCGGACGGGCGCACGGAGCGGTCGGACCGGTTCGTCGTCGCGGTGTGCGCTTGCCGGCGCAGCAAGCGGTTCCCGTGGTGCGACACGAGTCATCGGAAGCGGGTTCGCGGCCAGGGCGATGGCTGACCGAGGCGCCGGCCCGGTTCGCGGGAACTCGGGCCGGTGCCGTTGCGCGGTCAGGGCAGGGGCTGGCGCAGCGACGACAGCCCGGCTTGCCAGCAGCCGAGCAGGTGCTGGTCCAATTGCGCCTCCAGGAACCCGGTGGCCTGGATGCCGAGCACGACGTCCGCCGCCAGTTCCGGTTCCTGCGCCAGCAGGCCGCCGACGACCTCGTGCCGCATGACCTGTTCGTGCACCGCGTCGGCCTCGATGTGTTCGGTGTAGAAGAAGCGGCAGGCCCCGGGCGCGTCCAGGCGGCGCAGGATCCGGTCCATCCGCTGCGCGGCCGGGGCGGTGGTGATCTCGGCGGCGGCGAAGTGCCCGACCAGCGCCCCGCGCGAAGCCCGGTGCAGGCCGAACATCGACATCATGTTGACCAGCGCGAGCATCGGGCCGGGGACGTGCTCCAGCAGGGCGAGGTAGCCGTCCGGCAGCCCGGCCGCCGCGAGCAGGTCCGCGAACAGCGCGGCGTGCACCCGGTCGGCGTGCCCGCCGCCGAACTCGTCGAATTCGACCGCCACCAGTCCCGCCTTCGCCGCGCCGGACAGTCTCGGGATGACCCACGCGTGCGGATCGGCTTCCTTGAGGTGGTAGACCGAACGGTGCGCGAACAGTTCCCGCACGTGCCACCATTCTCCCTCGGCCAGCAGAAAACCGATCGCCCCGGAGGCGTCCGACTCGGTGAGCAGCGCGTCGAGTTCGGTGTCCACATCGGAGCCGCCCGGTACCGCGTCGCGCAAGGCGGAGCGGAAGGAGTTTTCGAGCTGGGCCCGTACCCCCAGCAGCCCGGTGTCCCACTCGCGTTCCGCGGCGACGCCGGGCAGCCCGCGGTAGTGCAGTTCGTAGCAGAGATGCAGGGCGAGGTGGAGGTCGTCGCCGAACGGGTCGGCGTCGCGGACGTCGAGGGCGGGCTCGCGGTCCGGTTCGCGCAGGATTTCCAGCAACGCGGCGGAGACTGGCCCACGAACTGTCGGCAGTGCGGTGAGGGAGGTCGTCATTGCCCCCGGGTACCCGCCTGAAGCGGCGTCACGCGTGGGACGGTGCGCGCGGCGATCATCGCGACCGCCGCCTCCGGCCCGGCTTTCCGTTGCGCGGCCGAGCCACTGCCTTCGCGCAGAACGGCACGGACGAGCCGGTGGGCGAGTTCGTGGTCCCCGGCCGCGCGGAGGGCGGGTCCGGCGTAGCGGAGCAGATCGGCGATGGCTTCGGCGGCGGGCAGCGGTCTCGCCCGCACCGGGTCGACGAGGGCGCCGGTGAGGCCGTGCCGCGTCGCCGCCCACACCGCCGCCGAACCGATCTGCGGATCGATCGCGGGGGCCGGGACGCCTCGGTCGAGGTCGGCCAGCGCGGCGGCGACGAGTGCGCGCGACAGCACTGCCTGGACGAGCGCGCCGTCGACGGTCAGCGGCACGTCGGCGACACGCAGTTCCACCGTCGGATACCGGGGCGAAGGCCAGGCGAGCCAGAACGTCTGCTCGCGATCCACCAACGCTCCGCAGGCCACCAGAGCATCGACCAGACGCGCGTGCTCGGCGTGCGAATCCGTGCGCGGCGAGAGCCCGGAGCCGGGAAAACGGGTCTGCTGAGCCATTCGCCAGCTGTGCAGGCCGGTGTCCCGGCCGCGGTCGAACGGGGAGTTGGCCGACAGCGCGAGCAACGCCGGGAGCCAGCGCGCGAGGTGATTCACGACGGCTACCGCGGTGTCCGCGTCCGGGACCCCGACGTGCACGTGACAGCCGCAAACCTCGTAATCGGCGGTCAGATCGCCGTAATGCGCGTCGATCCGGGCGTAGCGGTCCGGCGGTCGCGGGTCGGCGGGGGAGCGGAGTGGGCCGACCGGGCTCCCGGTCGCCAGTAGCGCGCAGCCGGCGTCGGCCGCGGCCCGGGAGAGCGCCAGCCGGCCGCGGCACAGCTGGTCGTACAGCTGCGCCGCGGTCGTGCAGACGCCGGTGGCGTGTTCCACCTGGGTCGCGCGCAGTTCCCGGTGCACGGCCGCGCCGTCCGCGAGCCGTCCGACGCTGCCGAGCACCTCGTCCGCGACAGGCATCGGGCGACCGTTTTCCGGGGCCGCGAGCAGGAATTCTTCCTCGACGCCGAGCGTCGGTACGTCCATCGGGACCTCCCGGACCCGGATACCCACGCTGGCGCTGGGCAATCGGGGCCGGTCCTTTCCGGACGGTGCGGACCGGCGTTTCTCCCGTACCTCGGCGGGTACCCGGCGAAACGGCTGCCGCGGGAAACGCGCGGGGGCGCGGTGACACCGGGTTTTCGCGCGTGCGTCCGGAAAAGCTCGGTGCTCAGGCGTGGAACCGCGTGGTCTCGGCGAGCGGGGCCCGGCCGACCGTGATCCGGTTGACCGGCGCGGCGGAATCGGCGTAGCCGAACGAAATCCCGAACAGCAGTTTCCCGCCGTCGAGGCCGAGCGTTTCCCGGACAGTGTCCGCGTAGAAGCTCAGCAACCCTTGCGGGCAGCTGGAAACTCCGTGCGCCTGCATGGCCAGCAGCAAGGTCTGGCCGTACATCCCGACGTCCGCCGCGAGCCGGGCTTCGGCGGTGTCCGGCGCGAACAGCAGCGCGACGTGCGGGGCGCCGTAGAAGCGCAGGCTTTCGGCGTCGTAGGCGGCGCGTGCTTCGTGGTCGTCGAACCCGATCCGCAGGGCGCCGTACAACGCACCGCCCGCCGCGGCCCGGCGCTCTTGGTGCACGGCTTCGTAAATGTCTTCGCTGTACGGGAAATCGACCGACCGGCGGCCTTCTTCGTGCGCGGCGACCAGTGCGTCGGCGAGCTGGTCCCGCTTCGCCCCGCTGACGACCTCGACCTGCCACGGCTGGGCGTTGGAATTGGACGGCGCCGCGGCGGCGAGGTCGAAGATCTCGCGCAGCGTGCCGTCCGGAACGGGGTCGGGCCGGAACGACCGGGTCGCGCGCCGTCCGCGGATCAGGGTCGCGGCGGCGTCGGCGAGTTCGGGCATCGGGAGCAGCTCCTTAGGTAAACGCTTTCGTGTACCTAAGTACGGTAGCAGGCTGCCCCGGCTTAAGTAAACGTTTCTGTACACTTGGGCGCATGGTCGAGGAGAAAGCCCGCCGGGCCGGTCGCGGGGGACGCGAGCGCGTGCTGGCGGCCGCCGCGGACCTGTTCGCCCGCCACGGCATCGCCGGCACGACGATGGAGCAGATCGCGGCCGCCGCCCCGGTGTCGAAGCGGACGCTGTACCTGCATTTCCCGGTCAAGGACGAGCTGGTCGTCGCCTATCTGCGGGATCTGGTCCGCTCCGGCGACACCCTGCACGACGTGCTGACCCGCGCGGATCTCCCGCCGCGGCAACGGCTTCTGGCGATGTTCGACCTGCCGGAGTCCGAACCGGTGCGCGGCTGCCTGTTCGTGGACGCGGCGGCGGAGTACCCGGATCCGGGCAGCGCGGTGCACGCCTACGCGCGGGAACAGAAGCTGCTGATGCTCCGGCTGGTCTCCGACCTGGTCGCGGAGCTGGGGGCGGCCGAGCCCGAGACGCTCGCCGAGCAGCTGGTCACGCTGGCCGACGGAGCCGCGAGCCGGGCGATGGTCCTGGGCGATCCTGGCTACGGCCGTCACGCGCGAGCTGCGGCCGAGGTGCTGCTGGAGCGCGCTCTCGGCTGACGGGCTCCCTTGTGGACGGTCTCGGCCGTCCACAAGGGACTCGGGGGCCAGGGAAGGGCGGGCAAGGGCGGAGCCTGGGGTTGCGACCGCCCTTGCCCGAACCGGCCGGGAGGGTCTGACCCGGCCGGTTCGTCCCCCTTGGCGTCGGTCCCACCCTCCCGGCGGACTCGACGCACCGTGGAGGACGCTGCCCGGAAGGTATGGAACGAAGCTGGAACGCTGCTGGAATTCGCAGGTCAGCGGGTTGCGGGGCGGTCGGTGAGCGGGACTTCGCGGACGAGGCACGCGGCCGCCAGCGCGAGGAGCGCGACGACGAGCGTCGCGGCGGCGACCGCGTGCAGCCCGTCAGTCACCCCGGTCGGTGCCGCTCCGCCCCGGGCCAGTGCGCCGGCGTACAGCGAACCGAACAGGGCCGCGCCGATGCCGCTGCCGAGTGTCCGCGTCAGCGAGCCCATGCCCAGCGCGGCGCCGAGATCGCGGGGCTCGACGCTCAGCCGGGTGATCAGGATCGTGTTCTGGATCAGGCAGCCGAGCCCGGCCCCGAGCGGCAGCCCGACCAGCGACGCGAGCAGCGGATCGGTGTCCGGTCCGAGGAAGCAGACCCCAGCTGTGCCGATCGCGACGCAGGCGCTGCCGGCGATCGGCAGGATCCGGAAGCGGCCGGTGCGGCGGATGTATCGCGAACTTCCGTTCATCACCGCGACCATCCCGGCGGTCATCGGGATCAGCAGCAACCCGCTGAGCGACGGCGGCACTCCGCGCGCGTTCTGGAAGTACAGCGGGAGGAAGGTGACCGTCGCGACCATGGTGACGTTGAAGGCGAAGCCGAGCACCTGCGCGAGGGTGAAATTGCGGGTGCGGAACATCCGGAACGGGACGAGCGGCTCGGGACAGCGGCGTTCCACGAAGACGAACGCGGTCAGCGCGGCGACCGCCGCGGCGCACAGCCCGAGGATCGCCGGCGAGTTCCAGGCGTAGCGCGTGCCGGCCCAGCTGGTGACGAGAGTGAGGCTGACGACCGCGGCGACCAGCAAAACCGTTCCGCCGTAATCGATTCGCGCTTTCCCGCTCTTCGGCGGCAGCTGGACGCCGATGGCTGTCCCGAGGAGACACAGCAGCCCGAACGGCACGTTGACGTAGAAGATCCAACGCCAGCCGAGCGCGTCGGTGAGGAAGCCGCCGATCAGCGGGCCGCCGACGAGGGACAGGCCCAGCAGCAGACCGGTCCAGCTCGAGATCCGCGTGGATTCCTTGGGCGGCACCAGAACCTGGACCATCGCCATCGCCCCGACGAGCAGCCCGCCGGCTCCGATGCCTTGCAGGGCACGGAAACCGATCAGCGCGCCCATGCCCGGGGCCAGTCCGCACAACATCGAACCGGCCAGGAAGACCGCCACCGGCAGCAGGAACATCGCCTTGCGGTCGAACTGGTCGCTGAGCTTGCCCCAGACCTGGGTGGACGCCGCGATCGCCAGCGCGTAGGCGGTGATGATCCAGGTCATCGACCCCGGGCCGCCGAGATCCCCGGCGATGCTGGGCAGGGCGGTGGCCACGATGTAGCTGTCGAGCATGCCCAGCGTCATGCCGGACAACGCCCCGGCGATGCCGATCTTGACACGCCGGGTGAACGGGCTGGTTTCTTCCGGCGCGGCGGTTCTCGGCATGACTGGACGTCCTCCCCCGGGGTGATGTGCCCCAAGGTAGCCGAGAAAATGCCCACTAGGCAACTTTGCCCTGTGGGCATTCAGGTGAAGTCCGTGAAGGGCTCCTTGAGGGAATCAGATTCCCTCAAGGGGCCCTTCACGGACTTCGGGGGTCGGCGTGGGGCCCGTGCTGGGCTGGGCGGGTTTCAGCCGCAGTTCGCTCAGTTCGACCG